>CAIOPD010000082.1 GCA_903860085.1 uncultured Pseudomonadota bacterium | reverse complement strand
CTGTTGTGCTTTTTGTACTCGTTCTGTTGCCTTAGCTTGTTGTTGCCGTTCACGTTCAGCACTTAATGCCGTCTTAGCCTTTGTTTGCTGCTGTTTTAACGCATTAATTCTGGCTTGTGGAGGTGTTAGTGGCTTGATGGGTTTTATTGTGGTGAATTCATTTATGCGCATACAGTTATTTATACAAGTGTCGTTTAACACGACAGTTTATAAATCGTCCACGCGATAAGACGTTGGCAGTGTTGGCACTAGATTAAACAGCTCGCTAAATATTTCTGCTTTAGCTGATGGCACTTTCCATTCACCTCTTGCCACAGCAGCATCTAATGCCAATTGTTGTGCTTCAGTCCAACGTTTACGTGGCGCTACTTCCAAGATTTCAGGTGGCTATTAATTTGTGTAATTTCTTCATCAACTGTAGCCAGCATCTTTTGTATAAGTACTTTATATAGATTCAGTATTTTTATACCAAAATCGCTTAACTCAGCGCCGCCACCATGAATTCCACCAGTTTTTGCAATTACAATTGGTTCATCAAAAGATTGGTTCATCGTGTTAATGAGTTCCCAAGCGCGTCTGTATGACATATTCATTTTTTTAGCCGCAGCTGATATTGAGCCAGTATCAATTATGTGTTGAAGTAAATCAGCTTTACCTGGACCAATTACAGTTTCAAAGCCGTTTGAAACTCGTATCTTTATATTAATTTTTTTCATTACATTAGAAAGTTAATCGGGTTGTTAGATTCCATCCATGACTATATAGTGTGTAATCTGAAATTGCATTTTGATACCCCACCCCGATGATGAAATTGGAGTTGTCTGTAACTTTAAGCCTTCCTAAAACCAACCCATAAGTCATGATTATTTGGTTTTTACCATGAGCGGGACCGTCTTCAAAATGTGACACATTCATTTCTACTTCTGGCCAGAAGTACTTATATACATGTGCTTGCAATGTCGTATTCCAAGCAACAGAAGGTATGTTAGTGCCAATTTTCTTTTGTTCACCCGCTATGCTGCTTATTCCTAATGTACTCTGTATATCCAAACCACTTTCTCTGCTTCCCCAGCCTTTTCCTGCAGCAAGTGTTGCTGTGTAGACTTCTTTTTGATTACTAAATGTAGAATAGTCACTTCCTGTAGGAATGCTAGCTCCAAGAAAGCCAGTAAGAATGTAATTGCCACTCTCTTCGTTTGCTGACAAGAAGCGATATTTTAATAGGAGTGTTTCGTCCTGCCATGCCCTATTAATGTAGCCATTTACTTCGCTCGATGCGCCGCCGTCGCGTGTTTGATAGTTGGGTAAGTTGATTACAATTTCAGTATTTTCGGACGGAATAAGCTCTAGCCCTTTGCCTGCTCCATAATTCGTATATGTAGAACCATTTGTCATATATTGTTTTGTGAGGTCCAATCGAATTTCTTGCTCTAACCTAGGAGTAACTGTTGCAATTGGAGTTATCCAATGTGGTTGAGCCTCTTTGGATGCCCCAACCATTAATTGCCAGTCATTTAAGCCATCAGCAGACGAAGTTTGATTGTGTAAAATAATACTGAAAGTTATTAAATATTTAAGACTAGATTTCAATTTAATTCCAATTTAAATGCCATTTGATGATTTATGACGTTATTCCTTAACGGGAATAACGTTTGATCATTCAAACTCAATGTGTTTGTTCTGTCAATTTAAAATACAATATTTTCATAAATTGAATATCGTCATTCGGTTTAATTGCATACAAATATTTTTGTTGCACCCTATGCATACAATTATTTATTCAATAATGAGCGTCGTTTATCTAAGTAGGCTTAAAAGTAATTTGATTTTAAAATCAAAAATGAGTGAATTTTAATTTTCAATTAATCTATCTTTCATTTAGTACTGCTAAGATAGGTAACTAATAAGCATGTTGCACTTACTTAATAATGAGAAAAATACTAATGCGTATTTTGTTGGTTGAAGATGAGCAAAAGTTAGCTAATAGTTTAGCTAATAATTTAAGGAGCGAAGGTTTTGCCGTAGATTTAGCCTTTAATGGTGAGTCTGGTAAAGATCACGCCTTAACTTACGCATACGATTTAATTATTCTTGACGTCATGTTGCCTGTTATTGATGGTAGCGAAGTTCTTAAAATTATTCGCGCAAAAAATCGCAATGTACCAATTTTAATGCTTACCGCTCGTGATTCAGTACAAGACAAAGTTAAGTTTTTTGAAGCTGGTGCAGATGACTATTTAACAAAACCATTTTCATTTGCTGAGCTCTTCGTCAGAGTGAAAGCGCTTCTTCGCCGAAGATTAGCTAGTCAAGTTGATGTGATCCAAATTGAAGATTTCGAGCTTGATAGAATGACCCATATTGTTAAAAGAGCTAAAAAAAGAATAGATTTAAGCAATAAGGAATATGCGCTTCTTGAGTATTTGGCAATCAATGCTGGAAGAGTTCTTTCGAGAAGCATGATTATGGAGCATGTTTGGGACCAAAGTTTCGAAAATCTAACCAATATTGTCGATGTATATATTCGTCAGTTGCGGACAAAAATTGACGAAGGTTATAAAGCTAAGCTTATCTCAACAGTTAGAGGCTCTGGTTATGTATTTGGCAAAGAAGCAATAGATTGAACGTTCATTCTATTTACACCCGCTTAATTTTTGGGTACACGCTTCTAGTTGTATCTGCTTTTATTATCTTTGGAACTTATACATACCAGAGCTTACAGACGCATCTTTATGCTGAGATATATTCAACATTTTCTAGACGGATTGATCATATTCGTCATGATGTTCTTCCTTCTTTTGATAAAAAAAACATAAGTGGTTTAAGCGCACAGTTAGAACAGATTTTTTCTCCTGAAGACAGTAATCGTTTTATAAAAATATTAAAAGAAGGTAAAGAGGTTGTTTATTTATCTGGACCACCACAGGATAGAAGCTTTAGTCCAGGGTCTATTTCATTTATTCCTTATCATTTGGTAAGTAATTGTGAGCAAGGCGTATCATCAAATTTATATGACAATGTTCTCGTATTTGGTTGTAAGACTGAGCTTAACAGTGTGACCTATCTGATAGAGATGGGTGTTCCAATTGTTGAGACAAAGCGGGTCCTACAACAATTTGTTATTACTTTGATTGTGGGTCTAGCGGTTGTAACTGTTATAGCGATTATAGCGGGTGGATTCTTAGTAAAACTTGCACTTAGTCCAGTTGAGGCAATAAGAGCATCGGCAGAGAAAATAACCTATGGGAATGTTTCACAAAGATTAGCTGAAATTAATACGGGTGATCCTATTGAGCATTTGTCCAAAACACTTAATCAGATGCTAGATCGTTTAGATCAGTCCTATCAAAATGCTAGTCGCTTTTCGTCAGATGCTTCACACGAATTAAGAACACCACTCGCTATTATTCGTAGTGATTTAGAAACCTTGCAAAAAGATAAGTCTTTAAATTTTGAAACACACGATCGCCTTGGTAGCATTTTGGAGGAGATTGAGCGGTTGTCTGCGATTGTTGAAAGCCTGTTGTCGATTGCACGTTTAGAAGCAGGCGAGGCTAAAGCGAAAAACGAAGTGATTAATCTTTCGGAACTTGTTCAATCAACTATTGAGCAAATGCAACTACTTGCAGATGAAAAAAATATTTCAGTTGCTATTAATGCCTCATCGCCAGTTTTAATTGGGGGCGATGTAGCTCGCATCAGGCAAGTAATTGTCAATCTATTTGATAATGCAGTTAAATATACGCCTCAATTTGGTAAAGTCGTGGTGTCAGTTTTTGCTGAGGCTGGGGCAGCAGTTTTGGTTTTAAAAGATAATGGTGTTGGTATTTCAGCCGATGCACTCCCCTATATTTTTGAACGTTTTTATCGTGCTGATAAAGTACGGTCTTCAACTTCTCAAGGCACTGGCTTAGGTCTGTATATTGTGCGCACCATATGTCAGGCTCATGGTGGCGTGATTGATGTGCAAAGTATTGAAGGGCAGGGTACTCAAGTTAAGATTGAGTTACCGCTTCAAAAATCAGCGGCTAGCGTCTAACCCCATGCTAAAATTTTTGAAAATGAATACCCAATGATTAAGCTAGTTAAGCTTGCTTTAGATCGACCATATACTTTTTTAGTAATGGCGATACTTATATTAGTTTTCGGTCCATTGGTGGCATTTAGGACTTCAGTTGATATTTTTCCCGATATTAAAATACCAGTAATTAGTGTTGTGTGGAGTTATTCTGGTATGTCTCCTACTGATATGTCAGGACGAATTTTATATTCGTACGAACGCTCATTGAGCTCGACAGTCGCTGATATCGAGCATATAGAATCACAATCATTATTAGGTTACGGTGTTGTTAAAATATATTTTCAACCTAATGTTGATATTAGAACAGCAACGGCGCAAGTGACCTCTATTTCACAATCTGTTCTAAAGCAAATGCCACCTGGTGTGACGCCACCAGTGATTCTTAATTACAACGCTTCTACGGTGCCAATTTTACAATTAGCCTTATCTAGTCAATTGATGTCCGAGCAAAAGATTTATGATTTTGGCCAAAATTTTATTCGACCTCAACTGGCATCTGTTCCTGGAAGTACAGTCCCTTCGCCTTATGGGGGTAAGACACGTCAAATTCAGATTGATTTAGACCCCCAAGCTATGTTGGCTAAGCATGTTTCCCCAGCCGACATTCAAACTACTTTAACAAATCAGAATTTAATTATTCCTGTTGGCACTATTAAGCTTAATCAATATGAATACAACGTAAAGTTGAATAGTAGTCCGGAAGATTTTGATGAGATTAACAATTTACCTATTAAAACGATAAATGGAACGACTATTTTCATTCGTGATGTAGCCCATGTTCGAGACGGATACCCACCACAAACTAACATTGTTAGAGTTAATGGAAGCCGTGCTGTCCTCATGAGTATTCTTAAAAGTGGCCAAGCTTCAACCCTAGATGTCATAGATGGTGTTAAGAAATTATTGCCAAAAGTGTCAGAAACTTTACCAAAAGAATTGCAACTTAGTACTGTTGGTGATCAATCACTGTTTGTAAAGGCTGCTGTTACAGGGGTAATGCATGAGGGTATTATTGCTGCATTATTAACCAGTTTAATGATTCTTCTTTTTTTGGGAAGTTGGCGTTCTACTCTTATTATTTCTGCATCTATTCCGTTAGCTATCCTGAGTTCAATTATTGCACTATCTGTCATAGGAGAATCATTAAATATTATGACATTAGGTGGACTGGCCCTTGCAGTTGGGATATTGGTAGATGATGCCACAGTGACGATTGAAAATATAAATTGGCACTTAGAGCAAGGTAAGGCAGTTAAAGATGCCATCTTAGACGGTGCTAAACAAATTGTTACCCCGGCTTTTGTTTCATTACTCAGCATTTGTATTGTTTTTATTCCGATGTTCTTTTTAACAGGAGTTTCGCGATATTTATTTATACCCATGGCTGAAGCGGTTGTTTTTGCAATGATTGCATCATTTATTTTATCTCGAACATTTGTGCCAACTTTAGCAAACTATCTTTTAAGGCCTCATGCATCCCATGGTCACTCTGAGGAATATTTTGCATTTTTAGCGGATGACAAAAATCAAGCGGCTAAAGCTAACCTAAATATATTTGTCCGTTTCCAGCGTGGATTTGATAGAGTTTTTGAATTTGTACGAGAAGAGTATGCAAAAAAATTAAAGTCAGCCTTAAGTCATCGAGGCTTATTCATTTTTGTATTTATGACTTTTGTATGCTTATCATTTTTACTTGTTCCCTTTTTAGGGCAAGATTTTTTCCCATCAGTAGATTCAGGACAAATTAAAATTCATGTTCGCACTCAAGTCGGAACTAGGGTTGAAGCAACTGCAACAGAGTTTGATAGAATAGAAAGAACTATACGAATTGCAATCCCTTCAACACAATTAAAAAGCATTGTAGACAACATCGGTATGCCTAATAGTAATATTAACCAGGCTTACAACAACACTGGAACCATCGGTGCACAGGATGGAGACATATTAATTACGCTTAATCATGAGCATAATAAGACTGATGAGTATGTTAAAAAGTTACGTGAAATTCTGCCTAGAACGTACGCCAACACTACATTTTCTTTTTTACCTGCCGACATTGTTACTCAGATATTGAATTTTGGTGCCCCATCTCCAATTGACATTCAAGTGATGGGTCCGAATCAAGCTGAGAATTTAGCTTACGTGAAGAACCTTGCAAGTAAGTTAAAATCAATTCGCGGCATTGCTGACTTGCGCTTACAGCAGGCCAATGACTCACCTGAATTAAGAGTTGATGTTGATCGATCTCGCGCTAAAATTCTTGGCATAACAGAGCAAGATGTGACTAGTAGTTTAGTGACTACACTTGCGGGCACTGCTCAAATAGCGCCAGCTTTTTGGTTAAATCCAAAAAATGGTGTGTCATATCCGATCGTAGCTCAAACCCCTCAGTATCGTATGGATTCATTATCCGCATTAGAGAATATTCCCGTGCCTTCTTTACAAGGAGGCGAGACTCAAGTACTAGGGGCGCTTGCTACTATTAAACGCGGATCAAGCCCTGCTGTTATTTCGCATTATGCAATACAGCCATCTTTAAATATATTTGCGACAGCTCAAGACAGAGATCTTGGCGGGTTAGCTGCTGATATACAGAAAGTTATTAGCGACGCTAACTCTAACCTTCCTAAAGGTTCATCTATAGAGCTTCGAGGGCAAGTTCAAACGATGAATACTGCGTTCTCACAACTGCTTTTTGGGCTCCTAGGGGCAGTAGTTTTAATTTACTTGCTATTAGTAGTAAATTTCCAATCTTGGTCAGATCCGTTTGTAATTGTGACTGCCCTTCCTGCGGCCTTGGGCGGTATCGTGTGGATGCTGTTTATTACATCTACAACACTATCTGTCCCCGCGTTGACTGGTGCAATAATGTGCATGGGGGTTGCAACAGCTAATAGTGTGCTAGTCGTGAGTTTTGCTCGTGAAAAACTTGCTGAATTAAAGGATCCAATGTTAGCTGCGATGGAAGCAGGCTTCTATCGATTTAGACCAGTTTTGATGACTGCACTCGCTATGATTCTAGGTATGCTCCCAATGGCGTTAGGCCTTGGCGAAGGTGGCGAGCAAAATGCGCCTTTAGGAAGAGCTGTAATCGGAGGACTAATGTTTGCCACTGTTGCAACCTTGTTTTTAGTTCCTGTTATTTTTAGTTTGGTTCATCGAAATAAACAATTATTTGATAATGAACAATTTAATTCAGGAGCATCAATTAATGTTTAGTCGAAAAGATGAAAGCAAGCCAAAGTCTTGGCGCCAATTAATTGTTTGGTTGTTAGTCATAGTCATCCCAATTGCAATGGTTGTTGTTGGTATTAATACTCGCCAAAAAACTAATGAAGATGTAAAAAAATGGACGGAAATTCAGGCTATACCTGTGGTTAGGTTAGTTAGTAATAGTGAAGTAACTGTTGATAACAAGATTGTTCTTCCTGGGCGAATAGAGGCATATTACAAAGCACCAATCTATGCACGTGTTAATGGCTATTTGAAGAAATGGCATAAAGATATTGGGTCTTATGTTCACAACGGTGAATTATTAGCTGAGATTGATACTCCTGAGTTAGATCATCAATTGGATCAAGCAAAAGCTGACTTGGCAAGTGCAGTTCAAAGTAAAAGGTTAGCTGATGTGACTCGTCAGAGATGGGAGAATTTGCTAGTTACTGATTCTGTTTCAAAACAAGCTGCAGACGAGAAAGTATCTGATTTTGCAACAAAAACGGCAGTTGTTCATTCACTGGAAGCTAATGTTAGACGATTAGAAGCAATGCAGTCGTTTAAAAAAGTAGTAGCTCCATTTGATGGTAAATTAACTGAAAGAAATACAGATATCGGTGCGCTTATTAATGCAGCTAACAATGGGGGTGAAGCAGGCCCACCCTTATTTATTGTCGAAGACACACATCAACTACGTGTTTATGTAAATGTTCCAGAAATTTATACAGATAAATTAAATCACATTGTCTCTGCTTCATTAAGCGTACCAGAGTTTCCAGACAAACAATTCAACATCCAAATGAAGGGGACTGCCGGCGCTGTAGATGCAAAATCAGGTTCAACGTTATCTCAGTTTTCATTAGAGAATAAGAGCAATCTTTTAAGCCCAGGTAGTTATGTTCAGGTCACAATTAAGTTACCAGTTGATAATAATGTTAGGAGATTGCCTGTCAGCGCAATCATGGTTCGTAATCATGGTGTGCAAGTTGCAACTGTTGATGTGAATAATCGCCTCATCATTAAATCAATCATTGTTGGGAATGACTTTGGATCATATATAGAGGTTTTATCTGGATTAACTAAGAGTGATCGAGTTATAGATACTCCGCCTGATTTGGTCGAGGATGGCCAAATAGTTAAAATTGATCAATCAAGCAATCTTAAAAATGATAAGAAGTCTAAGGGTATTTAATGATACGTACTTATTTCTTATTTTCTATAATAGCGTTACAGTTTTTTGGGTGTGCTAAAGAAGTTGTGTATGAAAAACCCATTGTTTCTTCAGCAAATGCATTCAAAGAAAGTGGTCCTTGGGTTGAGGCTAAACTTTCACAGGAGTTAATTCAAAAGGATTGGTGGAAATTATTTAATGATCCAACTCTTGATCAGTTGGAATTAAATTTAGACAATGGCAATCCAAGCCTAGGGATATATCTAGCTCGATTGGAGCAATCTCGTGCTTATACATTAAGTCTTGACGCGCAAAGTAAACCTTCCGTCAATGCTTTTGCGCAATCTGCAAATAATAGGCAATCAGATCATCGTCCTTTACGTGGTGCCGGTCAGCCAGATGTATATTCTGTTAACTCGCTGGGACTGAATGTTGATTATGATTTAGATCTATGGGGCAGGGTAAAAGGAATAGTTAGCTCAGGCAAGTCCTTAGAAAATGCTAGTAAGTATGATCTTGCTAACGCACGAATAGGATTACAAATGGAGCTGGCTTCTAATTATTTTGAGTTGCGAAGATTCGATTCGCAAATGTTTTTGTATAGGGAAACAATTCAATCTTATGAAAAACAGTTAGCATTAACTACTAGTCTTCATAATCAAGGTGTTGTTTCTGGATTAGATGTTTCGAGGTCCGAAGCTCAGCTTGAAACGATTAAAGGTTATCTAGCTGTTGCTGAATCTAATCGCGCTCAATGTGAGCACGCTCTCGCTACGCTTGTTGGGCAATCCCCATCTCTATTTTCAATTCCTTTTGAAAAGTTAAATGTTTTAAAGTCGCCTGCAGTTCCAGTGACGGTTCCATCTAGACTTTTAGAAAGGCGTCCAGATATAGCTAGCGCTGAAAGTATGTTGGCATCAGCTAATGCAAATGTAGGTGTAGCTAAAACAGCGTTTTTTCCAAACATTAGTTTAGGGTTAGCCGCTGGATTTCAGGATGGGGGCAGTCTTGGATTGTTAACTTCACCCAATCTATTTTGGGCTTTAGGCCCATCAGCAGTCTTGAGTATATTCGATGCTGGTAAACGTGATGCACAAGTTAAGATAGCAATCTCTAAACGTGATGAGCTTGCTAGCTCATATAAATTTACTGTACTAAAAGCATTTCAGCAAGTTGAGGATAGTTTATCTTTGATAGATTCATTAAATAAACAAGCAACCAGTGCTGAAAAAACAAGGTCAGCAGTTCAGCACTCAAATGATCTTGTTATGAGTCGCTATTTTGAAGGAATTGTCAGTTCTTTTGAGGTGGTCAAAGCAAATGATGACTTATTAAATGCTAAAGAGACTCTTTTGAATATAAATATTACCCATCTAGAGGTTACTGCAGTCCTCATACATTCACTTGGTGGTGGTTGGATTGTTAATTAGAGGTAAGCTTAAATAAGCTTCATACTTAATATTGTAGCGTTGTAACCAAGTCTATGAAACGTTGCATACTATTAGTAATCTTTTTCTTGTGATGGATGAGTAATCTAAAGGGCCGAGGAATTAGTTTAAAGTCTGTTTTGATTTTAGCCAACCATCCAACTTTTATCATGTCACTTACAATCTACTCCGATAAGCTTGCAACATCTAGCTCACGGAGTGCCCTTTGTTTTATTGCTTCATGATCATTGAATTCAAGATGACGGTTTAATGGTGGTAAATAAGGCAATAGAACATGGGTTAACGCTTCACGTCTCCCGCAGCCTTTCTCGCGTAAAACCCAATTGGCTTTAGCTATTCTACTAAGAGGAACTACACCAATGTTATATTCTCGAATAATTGGATAATCTGGGAAAGCAACTAATCAAAACTCGTCATTTATCTATTGGCTGATGGAGGTATCAGACGTATCCATAAGTGCGCATGCTACAGCGCCTAGTAAAAAACAATGCTCAAGGTATAATCAAGCAAGTTATTTCTACAGAAGCTTGTTATGCCTAAACAATTATTTGATTTCAACCAACTTAAAGCCAATTTTGGATCTGATTTTTTAGCCTCTATCGTGGTCTTTTTAGTAGCGATTCCATTGTGCTTAGGCATTGCCATTGCCTCTGGCTTTCCGCCAACGGCTGGTGTGATTACAGGCATTATTGGTGGTATTTTTGTTGGGTCTATTGCGGGATCGCCATTAACGGTTAGTGGTCCAGCGGCGGGCTTGGTCGTATTGGTGGTAGAGATTATTGCTAAAAATGGCTTTGCACTATTTGGTGAGATTTTGATGTTAGCAGGAATGCTGCAAATGTTGGCTGGTCATTTTAAGTTGGGGGTATGGTTTAGGGCAATTTCACCGGCAGTAATACACGGTATGTTGGCTGGTATTGGTATTTTGATTATGGGTTCGCAGTTTCATGTAATGTTTGATCGTAAGCCGTTGGCGAACGGCATACAAAATATTATGAATTTTCCAACTGCGATTACCGAGTCTATCTCAGGGCTAAATGGTCATTTGGCAGCTGGATTGATAGGAATGCTCACCATTGTAGCCATTGTATTGTGGACGAATTTTGCACCAAAAAAACTGAAGTTGGTACCTAGCGCTTTAGTTGGCGTTTTGCTGGCCATCTTAGTGGCCAATGTAATGCACCTAGACATTAAGTACATTGCAGATTTATTTAGCGATCCTAAAGATATGGGTAATATTTTTAGCGCCATACAGTTGCCTAGTCTCTTGGATTTTTATGCCACTTTTAATGTGCCGGTGTTAATAGAGGTATTTTCTTTGGCGTTTGTGGCCAGTGCTGAGTCTTTACTATCCGCATCAGCTGTCGATCAAATGCATAGTGGCGTGCGCACTCAATACGATAAAGAATTATTCTCCCAAGGCATCGGTAATACTATTTGTGGTTTTTTAAGTGTATTGCCAATGACTGGGGTAATTGTGCGCTCAAGTGCAAATGTGGCAGCAGGGGCTAAGTCTCGCACCTCAACTATTTTGCATGGCTTTTGGTTGCTACTTTTTATTAGCGTATTTACGTTTACTTTGAAATATATTCCAGTTTCGTCATTGGCTGCGGTTTTGGTGTTTACAGGATATAAATTGGCTTACCCTAAAATTTTGCCGGAGTTACGACGTTTTGGACGCGCAAAAGTCGGCATTTATGTTGTCACTATCGCGACTATTGTTAGCACCAATTTACTGACAGGTATTATGGTCGGCTTGTTGTTGTCACTGATTAAGTTGCTGTATGTATTCTCGTATTTAAAAGTGAACGTACTCAAGACATCAGAAGATAATGCTTTGGAACTGCAATTGTTAGGTTCAGCCACCATTATTGGTTTACCAAAATTGGCTGAGGTATTAGATGGTCTAGCACTCAAACAAAACGTGAAAATAGTGTTTAAGGATTTAAATTATATAGACTACGCATGCATTGACTTACTAAGTAGCTGGCAGCGTCAGTATATCGCTACTGGGGGCACGGTAGATGTGCATTGGGATAACTTGCATAACAAGTATCACCAGCGCTAGATAATGCGTTAGGGGGCGCTAGCGGTGCCCTTCTTTTGCCATATTGATACTGTACTTAGGGATTTCTACCACTAAGTCTTCATTGCCTACAATAGCTTGGCAGGATAAGCGTGAGTTAGGTTCTAAACCCCAAGCTTTATCTAGCAAGTCATCCTCTTGATCATCTGACGGCTCTATAGTTTTAAAGCCTTCTCTTATGATGACGTGGCAGGTCGTGCATGCGCAGGCCATGTCGCAAGCGTGGTCGATATCAATATGATTTTTCAGTAATACTTCGCAGATAGAATCGCCTGCGTTGGCTTCAATCGCCGCGCCGTCAGGGCAAAGCTCTAAGTGGGGCAATACAATAATTTGTGGCATCTTATTTCCTAATAATCCTACAACTTAATCTCGTCTAATGCTTTACCCGCTAAAGCGCGACTTACACTGGCATTCATACGCACTGCAGCAAATTCTTCAGTGGCATGATTAAGTGTTTCTACCCCAGCATGAATTGCGTCGGTATCATCGGTGGCACAGATTGCGGCTAAGCGTTGAATTTCATCTTGAATGGCAGACACTTGATCTTTGTTAATTAAAGCGCTGTCAGCCTCCAAAGCAGCGTTCACTGCACTAATAATCGCGCCTGCTGATACGCGGGCTTCGGTCAGCATGCGTGCTGATTTGTCCGCTTCAGCACTGTTAAACGAGGCTTTAAGCATATTGGTGATTTCATCTTCACTCAGGCCGTAAGAAGGTTTAACGGCGATATGTGCTTCTACATTGCTTGAGATTTCGCGCGCGGACACTGACAACAAACCGTCGGCATCCACAGTAAAAGTGACCCGAATTCTAGCCGCACCAGCCACCATAGGCGGTATGCCGCGAAGTTCAAAGCGCGCTAATGACCGGCAGTCGCTGACTAGTTCACGTTCGCCTTGCACCACGTGGATGCTCATCGCGGTTTGGCCGTCTTTATAGGTGGTAAATTCTTGAGCGCGCGCGACTGGTAACGTACTATTTCTATGGATGACTTTTTCAGCTAAACCACCAAAGGTTTCAAGCCCTAAAGATAGTGGAATGACATCAAGTAATAGTAGCTCGTCATCACTCTTATTCCCCGCCAACACATTGGCTTGAATTGCGGCACCAAGGGCGACCACTTTGTCAGGATCTAAATTAGTCAATGGTGTTTGTTTAAAGTATTCGGCTACTACTTGCTGGATTTGTGGCATACGCGTTGCGCCACCGACCATGACGACGCCGTCTATATTTTCAATAGTTAATCCAGCGTCACGCAGTGCTTTACGAATTGGGCTTATGGTTTTTTGTACTAAGTTGGCGGTTAGCGCCGTAAATTGCTCGCAACTTATCGTTAGGTTTACAAATTCGCCATCACTCATCAAGCAGCTGATTTGTGTTTCAGCGTGCGCGGTTAGCCATTCTTTTGCCTCGCGCGATTTACTCATGAGCAGACGTGTGTCGTGGGCATTGCGTGGCGATAGCTTCGCAGTTTCTAAGATCCAGCAGTAAATACGATGATCAAAGTCATCTCCGCCAAGGGCAGAGTCGCCATTGGTGGCTAGCACTTCAAACACGCCTTTGCTTAGCTGTAAAATAGACACATCAAAGGTGCCACCGCCTAAGTCATAAATGACATAAACACCTTCGCTAGCGTTATCTAGGCCGTAGGCCACTGCGGCTGCTGTAGGCTCATTTAGTAGGCGTAAAACATTAAGACCCGCTAAGCGAGCAGCATCTTTGGTAGCTTGACGTTGAGCATCATCAAAATAGGCAGGGACTGTAATGACTGCGCCTATCAATGCTCCACCTAGCGCCTGTTCGGCGCGGGCTTTAAGTACTTTTAGAATTTCTGCCGAAACTTCAACTGGGCTTTTAATCCCTGCACGCGTTTCTATCTGTAACATGCCGGCTTGCTCTGCAAAGTGGTATGGGAGTTGTGTAGCATCAATATCTTTTATGCCACGCCCCATAAAACGTTTGACCGAAACAATCGTGTTATGTGGGTCACTATTTTGTTTCTTTTGCGCTTCCGTGCCCACCACGATCATTCTGTTTTCGGCATAGTGCACTACCGAGGGTAATAGCGTATGACCATGTTCATCGCCTAGGACATGACTGAGTCCGCTTCGTACTGTAGCGACCAATGAGTTGGTCGTACCAAGATCTATACCCACTGCCAACTTGTGTTGATGTGGTGCGGCGCTCATGCCAGGTTCAGATATTTGCAGTAGTGCCATATTAGTTGTCTAGATGTTCAATTGCTTTGTTAATGTCAGCACACACTTTATCAATAAAAATGAGTTTGCGCGTAGCGTCCGTAGCTGTGCTGTAATCTTTTTTAATATCCAGTAAGTCAATTAGATTGGCTTGCAAGGCTTTTCCGTCTGATTGTATTTCAGCGTGTAATTGCTCTAAAGCAAATATATCTTTCGCGGCTTTGGCATCCTCTAATGCTTCTCGCCACTCCATCTGCTGCATTAAAAAGTCAGTGGGCATAGCTGTATTGGTGTCGCTAATCGCCGTGATGCCTTGCAGCTCAAGTAAGTATTTGGCTCTGTTGGCAGGGCTCTTCAGAGTTTGATACGCTTCATTGGCTAATGTTGCTAGTTGCATAGCACTTAGCTTTTCAGCCGCAGTCCCGGTAACAAACCGATCTGGATGCGAGGCTGATTGTATTTTTCTGAAATTGGTTTCGAATGTGGCAAGCTCAATATTAAAGCTAGGCGTTAGGCCAAATAATTCAAAATAGTTATCCGTCAAACCGTAAAGCTTTCACCACAACCACATTCGTCTTTAACGTTAGGATTGATAAACTTAAAGCCTTCGTTCAGTCCTTCTTTGGTGAAGTCTAATTCTGTACCATCGATATACACTAAGCTTTTTGGATCAACAATAATTTTGACGCCATTACTTTCAAATATGGTGTCTTCTTCATTCAAGCTATCCACAAACTCTAAGGTATATGCCATACCAGAGCAACCGGTAGTTTTGACGCCCAAGCGTAATCCTAAGCCTTTACCTCTATTGGCAAGGAAGGTTTCAACACGATTTGCAGCTGTGTGCGTTAGGGTAATCGCCATAGTCTTATATCTTTAAACTTTAAAAAGTATTGTTAATTATGAACACGTGAGCATTTTATTACGCAGAAGCTTTAGCTAACTGTTTTGCTTTGATATCGGCTACTGCAGCCTTAATCGCATCTTCAGCCAATACTGAACAGTGGATTTTTACTGGAGGTAGAGCCAACTCTTCTGCAATAGCTGAGTTTTTAATTGCGTAAGCCTCGTCTACAGTCTTGCCTTTTAGCCACTCAGTTACTAATGAGCTAGAAGCAATTGCTGAGCCACAACCGTAAGTTTTAAACTTCGCGTCTTCAATAATTCCCGCATCATTTACTTTGATCATCAGCTTCATTACATCACCACATGCTGGTGCGCCGACCATTCCGGTGCCTACATTCGGGTCGTTTTTATCTAAAGTACCCACGTTACGTGGATTTTCATAGTGGTCTAAAACTTTATCTGAATATGCCATTTTACTTCTCCTTGATGCTGCTATGTTAGTTGCGGATCATCGTTTTGTATTCACACAAAACTACAGATTACCTATTCACTATTTTGTTTAATGTGATGCCCATTGCACCTTAGATAAATCGATGCCGTCCTTAAACATTTCCCATAATGGGGATAAGTCTCTTAATTTATCAATTTTACTTCTCATTAATTTAATGGTGTAATCCACATCTTCTTCAGTTGTAAATCGTCCGATTGAGAAGCGAATTGAGCTATGGGCGAGTTCATCTGAACGACCTAAAGCGCGCAATACATAGCTTGGCTCTAAGCTAGCTGATGTGCAAGCCGAACCGCTAGAAACTGCGATGCCTTTCACTGCCATGATTAGCGATTCACCTTCAACATAGTTAAAGCTGATATTGAGGTTATGCGGCACTCGATGCTCTAAATCGCCATTTACATAGACTTCCTCCATGGTTTCTAGGCCATGCAATAATTTGTCACGTAGGTGAGTAATGCGTTTGTTTTCCTCATGCATTTCTTCACGAGCAATGCGGAACGCTTCGCCCATACCGACGATTTGATGCGTAGCCAAAGTGCCAGAACGCATCCCTCGCTCGTGACCGCCACCATGCATTTGTGCTTCGATTCTGATTCTTGGCTTACGTCGTACATATAATGCACCTATACCTTTAGGTCCGTAGGTTTTATGTGCACAAAAGCTCATCAAATCAACGGGTAATACTTCTAAGTCAATATCTACTTTCCCGGTAGCCTGTGCTGCATCTACATGGAAAATAATGCCATTCTCTCGGCAGATATTACCAATGGCCGTAATGTCTTGAATTACGCCAATTTCATTATTTACAAACATCACTGATGCAAGAACGGTGTCTGGGCGAATGGCCGCTTTGAATTTAGTTAAATCTAGTAAACCATTTGGCTCTGGCTGTAAGTATGTCGCCTCAAAACCTTGACGCTCCAACTCTCGAACAGCGTCAATTACCGCTTTGTGTTCAGTTGCCACAGTAATAATATGCTTACCTTTGCCACTATAAAAATTAGCGGCGCCCTTAATGGCTAAGTTGTTCGATTCTGTCGCACCTGAGGTCCATACAATTTCACGTGGATCAGCACCGACTAATTTCGCCACTTCTTCACGCGCGTTTTCTACCGCTTTTTCTGCAGTCCATCCGTAAGGGTGGCTACGTGAAGCAGGGTTACCAAAATGCTCGGTAATGTATGGAATCATTTTTGCAGCTACGCGTGGATCAACCGGTGTTGTGGCTGAGTAATCTAAATAGATTGGCTGCGCGTCATGCGCATGGCCATCTGCGTTAAAGGTATCTTTGACAACTGGCATTTCTATTGTTGCTGACATTGCTTATCCTTGCATTTATATTTAATTAAATTCATGTACGTAAGTACACTTTTACTCTTTTGAGCCTTAGGCCGCCATTGCAGTCAATTGCTTCAATCTTAGAATTTCATCTTGCAGTGTGGCTAAAAATTCGGCCACTTCTTTACTTGTATTCTGCTCACCAAAACTTACTCGAACTGCGCCACGTGCCACATCGGCATCTACTCCCATTGCAAGTAGCACGTGGCTAGGCTCTGAGCTGTCGCTAGAGCAGGCGGAGCCACTGGCCACTGCGAAGTTTTTTCGATCCAACGCCATTACCAACGTTTCGCCTTCAATTCCGCCTATCGCAAAAAAACTGGTATTACTTAACCGTGCTTCTTGACCACCGAAAATGGTCACTTTCATCTGCGCTAAACCACGCTCTAGTTGCTCGCGCAACGCTAGGGTATGGGTAATAAAACTTTGCGTATTTGTTGCGGCTAATTCACAGGCTGCGCCAAACCCGACAATAGCTGCGATATTCTCGGTGCCACTGCGTAAACCTCGCTCTTGACCACCGCCATGCAACAGCGGTTGTATATCTAGGCGCTTATCTAAAATAAGCGCGGCTGCACCTTGTGGGCCGTGAATTTTATGACTGGAAATGGTCATCGCATTTACATTTAGGTCTGTAAAATTCAGTTTGATTTTGCCCAATGCCTGTACTGCATCAGTATGTGCAAAGGCGCCTGCAGTTCTGGCTAGCTCAGCAACGCTGGCCAAATCTTGAATCACACCAGTTTCATTATTCGCTAACATTACCGATACCAAGCTGGTGGGGATGTTAAGTTGTTCTGTTAATTGCGCTAAGTCCAGTTGCCCGTTCGCGTTCACGGCAATTTGGCGGCTTACTGACCCTAATGCCTGCATTGCTAACGCTGGACGTGTCACGCAAGGGTGCTCAATTTTACTACTTAAAATTTGCATCTTAGGACGATTGGCCGTGATGCCTTTTACAGCAAAATTATTGGCTTCTGTGCCGCAAGAAGTAAATATTACTTGTGATGCATAAGCGCCGCAGGCTTCCGCTACTTGGCCACGTGCATCTTCAATGGCATCACGTGCTGAACGGCCATAAATATGACGGCTAGTGGGATTGCCTGTTTGCATTTCCAACCAAGGCAACATGCGCGCTAATACTCGGCTATCAAGCACGGTAGTGGCATTATGATCAAAGTAGATGCTATTCATTTGCGGTCTGCCTTAGGCGTTCGCAGTCTCAGCGGTACTGCAAGTGCGTGGCGTAATCATGACCTTTTGAGCGCTTGTTTGTGAGGCCACCATATCAGCCAAACTAATGCCTGCTAGATAGTCTAAAATTTTGCCATTAAGCGTTGCCCAAAGGTCATGCGTCATGCAACGGCCTTCATCGCGACAGTTTTCTTGACCACCACATTGCGTCGCATCGATTTGTTCGTCTACGGCATTGATAATTTCAGCAACTGAAATCTCGGCATAATTTTTGGCAAGTTTATAACCGCCGCCTGGACCCCGCACGCTACTGACCAATCCCTGACGGCGCAAGCGACTAAATAGCTGCTCTAAATACGAAAGAGAAATGCTTTGGCGCTCACTAATGCCAGCCAAGGTAATTGGCTTGATATCTTCGTTGCTTGCTGTAGCGCTTCGAGCCTCGTGTAGTGCAAGGTCTAGCATGGCGGTAACAGCAAATCTACCTTTAGTGGTTAAGCGCATGGTGGTTTGGCTCTAGTTAACATCGTTGAAGTTGGAATTTTATAATACCCTACAACTTTGGTCAACTATTAAGCGCAATTGGTTCCACGCATTGATAAATATATTTTTTGCGTGAAACGGCGGTATGCGCTTATTTTTCTTTAGGCGTTTTTGATGGCTTAGGTGTTAAGGATTTGAGTGCAAAAGCTTCAGCCACTTCGGTGTCAGTTTCTGTGTCCATATTCAGGCGACTTAGCTGTGATTGTAGGTCCGACAATGCGCGGTCTTGCTTCTCTGCATGATCAAGTAAAGAGTGGATGGCTTTAATCATCGGGTCATTTTCGTCATTACCTACAGCATAGGCAGCAAACCCTATTTTTTTAGCGGTATCTGAGCGCTTCTTGGTTTTTTCTTCCTCTAAAATGCGTGCCGGTATACCGACTGCCGTGGCATTCGCGGGCACATCCTTGACAACCACTGCATTCGAACCTATTTTAGCGCCAGTACCAATGGTAATCGGGCCTAATACCTTAGCGCCAGCACCAATCACTACGCCATTTTCCAGTGTAGGGTGGCGTTTGCCTTTATTCCAAGAAGTGCCTCCCAGCGTTACGCCATGATATAGCGTGCAATCATTGCCAATGACAGCAGTTTCACCAATGACCACGCCCATACCGTGATCAATAAATACACGACGACCAATGGTGGCGCCTGGATGAATTTCAATGCCGGTAAGCCAGCGCCCCATATGAGAGTTAAAGCGGGCTAGCCAGTAAAAATGTTTTTTCCATAACCAATGCGATAGCCGGTGCATTAGCAGGGCATGCACGCCAGGATAAGTGGTGAGCACTTCCCAATGCGTTCTTGCCGCAGGGTCGCGTTCAAATACTATTGCGATATCTTCTTTAACGTGATCAAACATAATTTAGTATTTATCGTGTTTTCTAGGAGTAATGGTAAGCGTTAGTATGCCACGTAACAGATTGACTTCTTCTTTTTCTAGCCTATTTCTTGCGTAAATGCGACGTATGCGCTCCATTAGTTTCTTTGGCGCTGCAGGATTGAGGTAGCCAATATGCAGTAAAGTTTGCTCCAAGTGCGCGTAAAACCCCTCTACACTATCAATCGTAGCCAGTTCATTTACAGTATTCGGGCTGATTGGCGCGTCTTGAAGCGCAGCCATGCGTAGTTCGTAACACATGATTTGTACGGCAGCAGCTAAGTTGAGTGAGGAATATTCTGGATTGGCCGGAATCATTGCCAGCATCTGGCATAAGTCCAGCTCCGCATTGGTTAAGCCACTCATCTCAGTGCCGAACACCAATGCGACCGGTTGGTTGGCTGCAATATCAATAGCCGTAGCAGCAGCGCTACGCACATTCACTAGCTCATGCGAAAGATTGCGTTTGCGGGCACTCATGCCAATCGCAAAAGCACAGCCATTAAGGGCTTCAGCCAAAGTCTCAGTGACGATGGCATTTTCTAATAAATCTGCCGCGCCGGTGGATAGGGCAGTGGCGTGCGCATCAGGAAAGCTATGAGGTTGCACCAGATATAGCTGGCTGATACCCATGGTTTTCATAGCGCGCGCGGCTGATCCGATGTTGCCAGGGTGGCTAGTTTGGCAGAGAATCACACGGAAGTTTTGCAGTAAATGCAGTTGGCTGGAATCTAATTTTGCAGTCATATTTTCAAATTACGGTATAACCGTTAATGTTCTATTTTACCAGCTATACACCTAATCTATGACGCTTTAACAGGTTTTAGCTAATTTTGGTGGCTATGGACGTTAGCTGCAACTGCCGGTTATGAAGTTTGTATTTGTAATTTTTAGATGTAATCCTATGGCTCTTAAAATCTCGTTATGCATGCAAGAGTGAATGGCAAGAATCCTTTGTTAGAATGCTAACTGCAAGCGACTGTCGATAAACTTCTCATCGGGACGCGTTACTGTCTGTAGGGAAAATTTATCATAGCTAGTCACTTCGAAGTTGGTTGCTAATTTTAGGTTCTTGCTGAGGTACCAATTAATACCAGCACCCCATGTTTTTGCTGTCCGTGCAGCTAGCCCCGTAATGCTGGAAGTGCTTAATGGGGTTGTTGTAGATACATAACTTAGAGCTTTCTTATCAAGATTAGTTTCTTGGAATCGCGCTACTACTTCCCACGCACCCCATCCGTCACCATTAGAGCTGAATGGCATATTAGGACTAACAGGATTGTTGTGTGTAGCATTTTCTCCTGTCAATAGCCAAGAGCCCGTAACTTCCCAAGCGTTGTTGTTGAGACTGTCGAGTGTTGAGCCACTAATAATATCTTGGCGTACGGAAGCATATTCGGCAATCACACCAAATGGGCCGAAGTAGTAATAGGCTTGTGGCGTCAGGCGGTTACGAGAACCATTCGCATATACTCCTGATGCATAAGCAAAGAAAGTGGACGCTTGTCCTGGTGCTTTGTAGCTTGGTAATCCGCTATTTGTAGTAGAAGTAGCGGCAGTACTACTTCCATAACCATGATCGTGTGTAACTGCAATACCAAAACCTAAGTCAGAAAATGCCGAATCAGTACCTCTGAATGGGGTTGCGAATAGGCGTGCAGTGTATTCGTTGTTGCCATTGTAACTTTGTGATGTAAGGGCATCTCCACCATCTACTACGCCTTGGTATACACCAACTGCATAGTACAGCGTATTGTCAATCAGGTTCCCGTGCAGAGAGACGCCTAGGTCGCGATTAGGGAGGATATTATTGCTGACAGTGCTAAGCTCAATAAACTTATTGAAATTAGAGCTTTCCAATCGCTCAAGACCAACGTCTGGTGCAAACTTACCTGCTTGCAGTTGAAGCCATGGCTTAAAGCGAGCATTGATAAAGGCGTCTGCAATGCCACCATTTGTCGCTGAGCTTGCAAATTTGTTATCGCCATATTCTGGAGCAAATTTAAAGTCATAGATACCATCAAGAGTGCCTTGGATAATAGGCCTAATTCTGCGAACATCAAAACCACTGATGTTACCTTCGTTTGCACTAGGGTAACGACGGTTATCCAATTGCAGTAACCCACCAAATTGAATTTTATTTTTGCCATCCGCTGATTGAATACCAAATCCACTGTTATATTTATCTTGGTTAGAAGTAACGATAGATGTTTCTTGATTTTTTAGCGTTGCAACTTCATCAGCGAGTTCATTTTTTCTGACAAGTACTTTGACCTTTTGGTCTAACTCTTGGACTAGGGAGCGAAGTTGTTCTAATTCGTTGCTGTCATTTGCATAAGCTGCAATTGGCAGTAAAACGAAGCCTGCTGCAATAAGTGCTGTGGCGAATTTTGTAAATTTGACTTGCATTTTAATCTCCTGTTTCAAGCTTCCAGTTTCTGGTCAGCAGTTATGGTTTATTGTCACTTCTATTTTTATTTGGCCATTTTTTAATCCAAAATCAAGTTCGTTAAATACGAATG
>CAIOPD010000081.1 GCA_903860085.1 uncultured Pseudomonadota bacterium | reverse complement strand
GGCCTGCACAGCTTCTGGAGTGCTCCGTGCAACATCAGTATCTTCAATTCTTAGGATAAATTGTCCTACATGTTTTTTGGCAAAGGCCCATGAAAACAAGGCAGTACGTGCACCGCCAATGTGAAGAAAACCTGTAGGGCTGGGAGCAAAACGCGTACGAACAATCATAATGTGCAGTATTAAATAGTAATAGCGTCATTTTAACATGGGGGCAATGCTTAGCCGTTATGTTATCTAATTTAGTGCGGCTAAATTTGGCACGGCCAAATAATAAGCGGCTATCTGACTTAAGCTGGGACTAAA
This sequence comes from uncultured Pseudomonadota bacterium, assembly GCA_903860085.1. Lineage (GTDB taxonomy): Bacteria > Pseudomonadota > Gammaproteobacteria > Burkholderiales > Methylophilaceae > Methylotenera. The sequence continues at coordinate 6,515 of CAIOPD010000081.1, read as the reverse complement.
ACTACATACGTATTACTTTCAGTTGCAATCCCAGTCAATAATCTTAAGCTTATTGAACAGTTGATCCTTGCCAACCACCACCTAAAGCCTTAAATAATGACACTGTCGCCACTAGGCGCGCTTGTCGACTTTGAATAAAGGTTAACGCAGCATCGTTATAAACTCGCTGGGCATCTAACACCTCTAAATAAGCCGAGTAGCCCGATTGATAGCGATTCTCAGAAATTTGTAGCGCTTTCTGCGCGGCAAGCTGGGCTTTGTCTAGCGCAGCCTCACGTTCCGTTTGCAGACGCAAACTCACCAATGCATCATTGACCTCTCTAAATGCATTTTGAATCACACCTTCATAGCTAGCTAACACTTGTTTTTGCTTGGCACTGGCCTGATCAACTCGTGCGTTCAGTTTTCCTGCATCAAAAATAGGTAAGTTTAAACTTAAGCCACCAGTCCAAATTCGCGATGCAGATTTCAGTACATCCCCTAATTGCATACTTTCACCACCAAAACCTGCGGTCAGAGAGATTGACGGATATAACGCCGCTTTAGCTACAGCAATATTGGCATTTGCCGCCACCATCTGTTCTTCGGCTTGACGCACGTCTGGGCGTGATTCCAATAAAGCTGATGGCAACCCTGCTGGGGGCGTAGGCGGAATTGGCAATGACTTGATATCCGCTGAGGCAATATTCAACTCCATATCACCAGTAAGTACTGCTAATTGATGCAGACTGAGTGAACGTAGTCGATTCAAATCAGATAATTGTGCACTTAAATTCTCACGCGCCACCTCCGCTTGTTGTACATCCAAGGCCGAAACAACTCCACCTTCTAAGCGGCGTTGAGTGAGTGCCAAGCTTTCCTCACGGCTTTTTAAACTAACTTGAGTTAGCAGCAACTGAGAATCCAAACTACGTAATAACAAATAATTACTAGCGACCAAACCGGCTAAAGACAAAGCTACCGTGTCTTTTGCATACCGAGTTGATAACGCTTGTGCACGCGCAGCCTCTTTAGTCCGGCTTAATTTACCCCAAAAATCAAGTTCAAAAGAAGTGCGGAGTTGAGCATTAAAGTTGCTACTTGGGTTGTTAGCAAAAACAGGAGTCGCACCTGTAGTCGTAGCACGTGTGCGACTAGCCGCTGAATTTAAATCAATCTGTGGAAACAAGGCCGCACCAACTTCACGAAGCACCGCATCTGCTTCTTCGATGCGAGCAACCGCAAGCTTAATATCGCTATTATTTTGCACGGCTTTTGCTACCAAATCATTTAGTACTTGATCTTGGTATAACGTCCACCAAGTATTCGATAACTGGCTACTTTCTTGATTTGCTTGCTGATCGTACGCTAAAGGAACTGCAACTTTAGGACGTTGGTAGTCAGGCCATATAGACTGACATCCACTTAAAAGTAGCGCAGCAACGGCTATAGAAATAAGTTTTTTATTATTTGAGCTTGCTTGCCTAATCATGGCGTTTCCTTAGCGTTATGTGCAGGTTGAGCATTTGCAGTAGCGTCATCATCTGCAGGAATCTCATGGTGTTGCCTATGCACATTCTTATTACTTAACCAAGTAAAAAATAATGGAATAAAGATAGTAGCCACAAACGTTGCTAAGATCATGCCGCCAAACACACCTGTACCCATTGATCTTCGCGCTGCAGCCCCTGCACCGCTAGCCAATACCAATGGCACAATACCGAGAACAAAGGCCATTGAAGTCATGACAATTGGTCTAAATCGCATACGTGCTGCCTCCAACGCAGCTTGCGCCACGGGCATACCTGCCTCCATTTTTTGACTGGCAAACTCTACAATTAAAATCGCATTTTTAGCGGCTAACCCTACTAAGGTAATTAATCCGATTTGAAAGTAAATGTCATTAGGCATACCCCTCAATAACACCGCGATTAAAGCACCAGCTAAAGCAAATGGCACCGCCATAATGACAGCAAGCGGTAAGGCCCATGTTTCGAATTGTGCCGCCAAGATTAAAAACACCATAATAATGGCAAAACCAAAAGCCAAAATAGCAGCCGAACCTGTGCGTTTTTCTTGGTAAGCTTGACCTGTCCAAGCTATTTGATAGCCATCTGGCAAGTTCATGGCAGAAATTTTCTCTACCATTGCAATCGCCTCACCTGAGCTGACACCTGGAGCGCCACTACCTAAGACTTTGGCAGAAAGCAAACCGTTGTAACGCTCTAACTGCTCCGCACCAACCACATTACTTACCTTACTTAAGGCAGATAAAGGAACCATAGCGCCCTTATTATTTCGCACATACACTTTACCTAAGTCCTCAGCTTTCATCCTATACTCAGCTTCTGCTTGCAACTGAACCCGATAGGTACGACCAGATTTATTAAAATCATTAATGTATAAAGAACCCATCGTACTTTGTAAGGTGGCATAGATATCTGCAACCAGCACGCCTTGTGAAATTGCTTTCGCTTCATCTACTTCCACAAATAACTGCGGCACTGTTGGGCGGAAAAATGTGTTGATACCAGTTAAACGTTTTTCTGCTTTTAAGGCTTCGATTAAGCTACCTACCACAGCGGATAAATGTAACGGATTAGAGTCACTACGACTTTGTACGTACATTTCAAAACCACCGGAACTACCCAAACCACGTATTGCTGGCGGATTAAAGGCGATTGCCATGCCGTCTGGTTGTTGCATACCGATACCGAATAACTTGCCTACGATATCGGTGGCCGTAGTTTCGCGTTTAGACCAATCTTTCAATCGTACAAACATGGTTGCAGCACTGGTTTTATTTCCACCGCCAATCAGATCATAACCATAAACTGAAAATTCATGGGCAACTGCAGGATCCTTAGCAATCTCTGAACGCACTGCATTTGCTGTCTTAGTCGTACGACTTAAAGTTGATCCATCAGGCATTATTACCGCAGCCACAACATAACCTTGATCCTCTGGAGGCACAAAGCTACCAGGCACAGCTCTTAGTAAAACTACAACCAATACAATTATTAAACCAAAAACTAAACTACCTATAAATTTGTGATGTAAGGTTAAATTAACGGTTCTAATATAAAGATTGGTAAGTTTGGCAAAACCTCGATTAAACGGTTTAAAGAAAGCAGATTCCTCATGCACGGATTTTAATAAAATAGCACATAAAGCTGGTGTAAGTGTTAATGCCACCACACCTGAAATAACTACAGCAACAGCTACGGTTACGGCAAATTGCTTGTACATTTCACCAGCAATACCGCCCAAGAATGCTACAGGAATAAATACAGCGCATAACACCATGACAATCGCCACCACAGCTGCTGACACTTGTTCCATAGATTTAACGGCGGCCTTAATTGGCGACAGTTTTTCTTCGGCCATTAAGCGCTCTACGTTCTCCAGCACCACAATCGCATCATCCACCACAATGCCAATGGAAAGGACCATGGCAAACAATGTCAATGTATTGATAGAAAATCCGAAAATCCATAAGCCGGCAAATGTACCTACCAGTGAAATAGGTACCGCAATCAATGGAATCAAGGTTGCGCGCCAGCTTTGCAAGAACAAGAATACAACCAACACCACCAACACCATGGCTTCACCCAAAGTTTTCAAGACTTCAATAATAGAAGATTTGACAAAATCACTCGTGTCATAGGGCACTTCCCATTCCACACCTGCTGGAAAGCGTTGCTTGAGTTCAGTCATTTTAGATTTGATCGCTTGTGCAGTGTCCAGTGCATTTGCACCAGTTTGCAAGAAGATTGGGATACCTACACCTGGTAAACCATCTAAAGCCGTACGCACATCGTAGGATTGCGCACCTAGTTCAATGCGAGCAACATCCTTTAAATGCAAGACCCCGCGAGGACCATCAGCCCGAATAATGATATCTCCGAACTCAGATGGATCAATCAAGCGGCCTTTAGCCGTTACAGTATAAACTAACTGCTGAGAGGATGGCGAAGGGTCTTGGCCAATCTTACCCGCAGCATACTGTGCATTTTGGGCCTGAATGCTATTAGCAATATCAGTGGTCGTCACACCTAGTTGCGCCATGCGATCTGGTCGTAGCCAAATACGCATCGAATAGTCTTGGGCACCAAAAATATTGGCGTCCCCCACACCTTTAACACGCTTAAGTTCATCAAGCACATTAAGTGTGGCGTAATTACTTAAATATAGAGGATCGTATTTTTTTTGCTTATCGGTCAGCATTACCACCAATAAAATATCATTTGAGCGTTTTTGCACTACTAAGCCAGTACGGCGCACATCCTCAGGCAATCTTGGCAAGGCAATATTAACGCGGTTACTCACGTTAAATGTGGCTTGGTTAATATCAGTACCCACCTCAAACGTGGCGGTAATTGTTAATGTGCCGCTAGAATCGGCACTAGAGTTAAAGTAGACCAACCCCTCTACTCCACTCAACTGCTCTTCAATGGGTGCGGCGACGGTTTTAGATAAAGTATCTGCGCTGGCACCAGGGTATGTTGCAGTCACCAAAACTGTAGGTGGAGCAATTTGCGGATATTGTGCAATAGGCAACTTCATCGCGGCGGCTAGACCTGCCAACACAATAATTATGGACAGTACACTAGCAAAAATAGGCCTGGTAATAAAAAATTTGGACATGTAGCTTCTCGATTAGGCTTACGCTTATGTTGGGGGTTACTTAGATTAAATAGGTTACTTGGCTGACTTAGACGCTACAGCGGGTGCCTGACCTTTGGCATGAGGACTCACAACTGTACCTGGGCGCAACTTGATAATATTGTCTATGACAACCTTTTCACCTGCTTTAAGTCCGCTTAATATCACCCAGTCTTGACCAACCCAATTACCCACGACAACAGGCCTAATCGTAGCTTCATTTTTTTCATTGACAACAAAGACAAATTTGCCTTGGTCATTAGTTAATACCGATGTTTGTGGTACTACAAAAACACCATCCTGATGCCCAGTAGTCACACGAATTCTAACAAACTGCCCAGGCAACAAACGTTTATCCGCATTTTCAAAAGTTGCACGCAGTTGCTGTGTACCCAACTGAGGGTCTATGGTGCTAGCTGCAAAATTCAATTTACCCTTATGCGCATATTCCTCGCCACCCGCTAAAATGAGCGCAACCTCTTTAACATTCGCCTGAGTTAAACGTGCACCCAATTGTGCTGCCTCACTGTCAGATAAACTAAAGCGAACCCATATTGGGCTAATTTGACTCACTTTAGTCAGCAAGCTGGTATTCGCATTAACCAAGGCGCCCTCTGAAAATTCAAAACGCCCTGCAATTCCTGAAATAGGTGAAATTACTGTGGTATATGACAAATTAAGCTCAGCATTAAGAACACTCGCCTCATATTGTAATAATCCGGCACTCGCTAACGCGAAATCAGAACTTGCATTGTCTGCCTCACGCTGGCTAATTGATTGTGTGGTTATTAAGCCTTGCAATCTCTTAGCTTCTCTTTGCGCCTGTTCGACGCGCGCCTTTTGTTGAGAAAATTGGGCTTTAGCATCGGCTAAGGCAATTTGAAAAGGAACTGGATCAATTTGGAACATCGCCTGACCGGCTTTAATTGGCTCACCTTCATTGAATAACTTTTTAAGCAAGATGCCGCCGACACGTGGGCGAATCTCCACCTCTTTAGCCCCTTCAGTTTGCGCTACTGATTCAGCACTTATCGGTACACTCGTCGCTTTTAATTCGATGACAGTTACTGGCATTGCAGGCATCGCACCCTGCAATGCTTGGTCGTCTTTTTTTCCGCAAGCAATTAGCGCGAGGGATGCAAGTAAAACAATAGCTGCCAGTCTTTTAGACATAACCTGTGTTCGAATTTCACGCTGATGTTGCATACCATTTTTTACTTTCATTCATTACTCCATGTGCCAAATGCGCTAAGTGGCTAATTTATTTGAGATTTTACTGTTAACACCATTAAAAAGGCTTGCTTGCATTTCAATTTGTCTATATATTATATACAAACAAGGATGTATGTATATCTTTTTAAGAAAATATCTAATCACTCGCAATAACCTATTATTAGTAAGTTATTTGGTAAAATAACAATGGTAAGAAAAACTAAAGAAGACGCAGAACTGACTCGCCAAAAGATTATTGACGCTGCACGCGCAGTATTTCTCGCGCGTGGCGTTAGTCGCTCGACTTTAGAGCATATTGCAACACAGGCATCCGTCACTCGAGGTGCAGTATATTGGCACTTTAAAAACAAAACCGAGATTTTCCATGCCATTCGAGAACAAGTTTTATTACCCTTAATCGACCGCATGGACGACACTCTCACTATAGACGGTGCATATGATCCACTCACACAAATTGAAAATAGCTTATGCGAAACAATCAATGACTTGAATGAAAACATAGAAATGCGTCAGGTGTATGAAATCATGATGATTAAATGCGAATATGTAGAGGAATTTGCTACGGTGTTGCAACAAATACTCAATAACTGCTCTAGCATTACTGAAAAAATACAAATTGCATATGAGCGCGCACAAGC
>CAIOPD010000080.1 GCA_903860085.1 uncultured Pseudomonadota bacterium | reverse complement strand
TGAGGCAACACGTAAGCAGTTAGATCGCGGTCGTATGTTTACTGAGTTAATGAAACAAGCGCAATACGCACCATTAAGCGTTTCAGACATGGCGATTACATTATTAGCAGCCAATAAAGGCTACTTTGATGATGTTCCAACCAATAAAGTGTTGGCATTTGAAAATGCTTTACATGGCTTCATGAGCTCTAAATACAAAAAGCTAATGGATGGCATTGAATCAAGCAAAGACTTAGCTGGCGATAATGAAAAAGCCGTTGAAGCAGCAATTCAAGACTTCAAAGCAACTAACGCTTACTAAACCTACTATTTAGGATAAAAAAATGGCTGGTAGTAAAGAGATTAGAACCAAGATCAAGAGTGTAGAAAATACACGCAAGATCACTAAGGCAATGGAAATGGTGGCAGCATCTAAAATGCGTAAAGCGCAAGATAGAATGCGTGCCTCACGCCCATACGCTGAAAAAATCCGCAATGTTGCAGCCCATCTTTCATTTGCTCAAGTAGAGTATAAGCATCCGTATTTAATTAAACGTGATGTAGTTAAAAATGTAGGTTTGATTGTGATTAGTTCAGATAAAGGCTTATGTGGTGGATTGAACACTAACATGTTGCGTTTGTCTGTGAATCAGATGAAAACTTGGGAAACAGAAGGCAAGGCAGTAACGGTTAGTGCTATCGGTAATAAAGGCTTCGGCTTTATGAACCGTGTCGGTGCAAATGTTAAGTCGCACATCACTGGTTTAGGTGATGTACCTCATTTAGAATCATTGATTGGCACCATCAAAGTGATGTTGGATGCTTATACGGATGGTGAAATTGATCAACTGTACATTTGTTACACACGTTTTATTAATACCATGAAGCAAGAGCCGGTAATGCAACAGTTGTTACCATTAAGCGGCGAGCAGCTCGGCAGTCCAAAAGGACATTGGGATTATATCTACGAGCCAGAAGCAAAGCCTGTGGTTGATCAGCTGATGATGCGTTACGTTGAATCATTGGTTTACAACGCGGTGGCAGAGAACATGGCCTCAGAGCAATCATCACGTATGGTGGCTATGAAGTCAGCATCTGACAATGCAAAAGAAGTAATTGGTGATTTAAAGCTGATTTACAACAAAGCGCGCCAAGCCGCGATTACCAAAGAAATTTCAGAAATTGTCGGTGGTGCAGCCGCAGTAGCCTAGAAATCAATGTTTCTAGGTCAAGCAGTAGCCTAAAAAGAATTTAATTAACATTCAACAGATTAGTTTGAATAGGATATAAAAAAATGAGTACAGCTAAAATTGGTAGAGTAGTTCAGATTATTGGTGCCGTGGTTGACGTTGAGTTTCCACGTGATCAAATGCCTCACGTGTTTGAAGCCTTGATTATTGATGACGCATCAAGCAAGGGTGAAGCAGGCTTAACACTTGAAGTTCAACAGCAATTAGGTGACGGCATTGTGCGTACCATTGCGATGGGTTCATCAGATGGCTTGTCACGCGGTGCAATGTTTAGATCTACAGGTAGCCAAATTACCGTGCCAGTTGGCGTTGGTACACTAGGCCGCATTATGGATGTATTGGGTCGCCCAATTGATGAGGCTGGTCCGATTGAATGTGACGAGCGTCGCGCTATTCACCAAAAAGCACCAACTTTTGAAGAGTTATCTCCATCAGTAGACTTGCTAGAAACGGGTATTAAAGTGATTGACTTGGTTTGCCCGTTTGCTAAAGGCGGTAAAGTTGGTTTGTTTGGTGGTGCCGGTGTAGGTAAAACCGTTAACATGCTAGAACTGATTAACAACATTGCGAAACAACACTCAGGCTTATCAGTATTTGCTGGTGTGGGCGAGCGTACTCGTGAAGGTAATGACTTCTACCATGAAATGGCAGAAGCAGGTGTTATCAAACTTGATAACATGAAAGAATCAAAAGTAGCGATGGTGTTTGGTCAAATGAACGAACCACCAGGCAACCGTTTACGTGTAGCGCTTTCTGGTTTGACAATGGCTGAAAAGTTCCGTGATGAAGGACGAGATGTATTGTTCTTCGTTGATAATATTTATCGCTACACATTAGCCGGTACTGAAGTATCAGCGCTGTTAGGCCGTATGCCTTCAGCGGTAGGTTACCAACCAACATTGGCTGATGAGATGGGCCGTTTACAAGAGCGTATTACCTCTACTAAAGCAGGTTCTATTACGTCTATTCAAGCCGTTTACGTACCTGCAGATGATTTGACAGATCCATCACCAGCAACCACATTCCAGCATTTGGATTCAACTGTTGTGTTATCACGTGACATTGCTTCTCTTGGTATCTATCCAGCGGTAGATCCACTTGATTCAACATCACGCCAATTAGATCCATTAGTCGTTGGTGAAGAGCATTACAACGTTGCGCGTTCAGTGCAAGTGACATTGCAACGCTATAAAGAACTACGCGACATTATCGCTATTTTGGGTATGGACGAGTTGTCACCGGAAGATAAATTAGCCGTTGGCCGTGCACGTAAAATTCAACGTTTCTTGTCACAACCGTTCCACGTTGCTGAAGTATTTACAGGTGCGCCAGGTAAATATGTACCGCTAAAAGAAACGATTAAAGGTTTCAAAGCTATTGTTGCCGGCGAATACGATCATCTACCAGAGCAAGCGTTCTACATGGTTGGCGGTATTGAGGAAGCAGTAGAAAAAGCAAAAACACTTAACTAATTGATGGTCGTTAGACTTTAGTTATTAGTTAATTGTTTAAGGAAAAAAGATGGCAAATACAGTTCATATCGATGTAGTAAGTGCAGAAGCTTCAATATTCTCTGGCGAAGCCGAGTTTGTTGTAGCCCCTGCCAGCGCCGGTGAAGTGGGTATTTACCCACATCACGCGCCAATGGTCACAACCATCAAACCAGGTGCATTACGCATCAAACTTGCTGACAATGCAGAAGAGACTTTGATATTTATCTCAGGTGGATTGTTGGAAGTGCAACCAGGTTTAATTACTGTGTTGGCTGATACCGCGGTGCGTGGACATGATTTAGATGAAGCGAAAGCCATTGCCGCAAAAGAAGCAGCAATGGAAGCTATGCAGAATAGAACTTCTGAGATGGACTATGCAAAAGCCCAAGCAGAGTTATCTGAAGCGCTAGCGCAAATTCAAGCCATTGAGCGTTTACGTAAAAATACGCATTAAATTTAGGGTTACTTTAACCTAAGCAAAAAGGCAGCCTAGGCTGCCTTTTTTGTTATACTTTCAGTAACCATGCATTATCAAAAATATCTCATTAATGAATAAATTAAATATCGTCATCTTAGCTGCGGGTAAAGGTACGCGCATGCACTCCGATACCCCTAAGGTATTGCATAAGATTGGTGCTAAACCTATCCTAGCCCATGTCATTGATTGCGCAAAAAAATTAGATGCATCAAGAATTATTGTGGTCTATGGTTATGGTGGCGCTGAGGTTCGTGCGGCCATCAACGATGAAAAGGTCATATGGGTTAATCAAGAGCATCAAAATGGAACTGGTCACGCCGTACAGCAGGCAATCGCACATTTAGAAGCAGATGCGAAAACACTCATTTTGCTAGGCGATGTACCATTAGTTGATGCGGATGCTTGTAAAAAGTTAGTGGATTTAGCCGCTACGCAGATGGCTATCCTCTCGTTTCATAAAACTGACCCCACAGGCTATGGACGCATCTTGCGTGATCCTAGCGGAAGCGTAACAGCAATTGTGGAGCATAAAGACGCCAGCGTTGAGCAACGTGCAATTGCAGAGGTCAATACAGGCATTATGGCGCTTCCTAATGTGCATCTCATTCCTTGGTTGGCTCAACTTAATAATGACAACGCACAAGGTGAATTTTACTTAACTGACATTGTAAAAATTGCAGCACAACAAGGTGTGGCCGTCGTGGCTGAAATCACTGATGATGAATGGTCAGTAACAGGTATTAATTCAAAACAAGATTTGGCAAAGATCGAACGTATTTACCAAACCCGTATTGCTCAAAAATTACTTGAACAAGGGGTTACCCTAAAAGACTCTGCACGGATTGATGTACGCGGAACTTTAAAATGTGGACGCGATGTTGAGATTGATGTGAATTGCGTATTTGAGGGTGATGTTAGTCTTGGAGATAATGTAAAAATTGCTTCAAATTGTGTAATCAAAAATGCACACATTGCAGCAGGAACCTTAATAGCAGCATTTACGCATATCGAAGATGTACAGATTGGCGAGGATTGCCACATAGGCCCATATGCTCGACTACGTCCAGGGACAGTGCTTGCAGCACAGGCGCATGTAGGAAACTTTGTTGAGTTAAAAAATAGCCAAGTAGATAAGGGTAGTAAAATCAATCATCTAAGCTATGTAGGCGATACAACAGTAGGTAAAAACGTGAACATTGGTGCGGGCACTATTACCTGCAATTACGACGGTGTTAATAAATATAGAACCATCATTGAAGACGATGTTTTTATCGGTTCTGATACACAGTTGGTGGCACCGATTACTATTGGCCAGGGCGCTACGATTGCTGCCGGATCTACCATTACGCGAGATGCTCCCGCAAATCAACTCACTTTTTGCCGCGCTAAAGAACAAAAATCCATCGCAGCGTGGAAGCGCCCAAGCAAGCTAACAAAATAAACTAGAAAGATAAAACCTTATGTGTGGCATTGTCGGTGCAGTTGCAAATAGAAATGTAGTGTCAACCCTGATCGAGGGTCTTGCCCGTTTAGAATACCGTGGCTATGATTCAGCTGGCATTGCGGTGTTAAATGCCAGCGGTATTGAGCGTGTACGTGCTGTAGGCCGTGTTGCTGCAATGACAGACAAAGCTAATGAGATTCAACTGAATGGCCAGGTTGGTATTGGTCACACGCGTTGGGCAACTCATGGCGGGGTAACGGAAAGCAACGCGCATCCACATGTATCCAAGGGCGAAATTGCTGTTGTGCATAACGGCATTATCGAAAATCATGACGAACAACGCGCACGCTTGCAAGCTTTAGGCTATGAGTTTACTTCGCAGACCGATACAGAAGTCATCGCACATCTGATTCATTATTACCATAATCAAGGCATAGCATTGCTAGGCGCTACCCAAAAAGCAGTAGCGGAGTTAAGCGGTGCTTTTGCTATTAGCGTTATTTCGGTGAAAGAGCCGAATATAATGATTACTGCTCGCTTGGGTTGTCCGCTCCTGATTGGATTGGGTGACGGCGAAAATTTCATCGCTTCCGATGTGTCCGCAGTGCTATCAGTTACTCGTAAAGTGATTTATCTAGAAGATGGCGATGTGGCAGAAGTGCGACGTGATGGCGTCACAATTTATGGCAAAGATGGATTAAAAGTAACGCGTAAAATTCACTTAAGCGATGTGTCTTTGGCGAGCATGGA
>CAIOPD010000079.1 GCA_903860085.1 uncultured Pseudomonadota bacterium | reverse complement strand
TGGGCATTTTTCTAAACCTGAAATGTTGTAGTCTGTTGTAATCTATGGTGTAAGTTTAAATCAAATTTCCAGGTAGATATAGCCGCTCAATGTAAGTATTCAGGTTCATTTAATTACTCATCTGCAACTGCTTTGAGTAACAGCATAATTACTGGTTATGCAGGTTACAGTAATGGGCAACTCTCAAGTCGTGTTTCTGGATTGAGCGTCTCACTCTCAACTATCGATAGCTATTCGCAGTCTGGGAATGCCCTTGGACTTTATCAAATTGCTTTATCCGGTAACGACACCATAAACGGATCTGGTTTTAATGACGCTCTGCAAGGCTTCGGCGGCAATGACACTATCAACGGTACTACCGGTATAGATACAGCACGCTACCTATCGACATCAAATAACTATACCATTACCCCAAATACAAATGGCTTTACGGTGATTGATAAAACAGGTGCTAACGGCACTGACACATTAAGCGGTATTGAACGCTTACAATTTACAGATGCTAATGTAGCGATTGATATCAATGGTAATGCAGGCACCACAGCAAAAATATTGGGCGCGGTATTCGGTGCCGGTTCCGTATCAAATCAGCAATATGTCGGCATAGGACTTTCATATCTAGATGGAGGCATGTCTTATCAAGATCTAATGCAATTAGCTCTGACAGCAAAATTGGGTGCCGGTGTTAACGATCCAACACAAGTAGTCAATTTGCTTTATACCAACGTGGCTGGCGCTACACCTGATCTAGCCAGTTTAAATAACTTTGTCGGCCTATTAAATTCGCATACATACACAACAGCATCATTGGGCGTAATAGCGGCAGATACTTCATTAAACACCACAAATATTAATTTGGTTGGCTTGGCTCAAACAGGTATTCATTATGTTTGATTACCCAAATGATCAAGCATCGCGAATTCAACTCATAAATGCAACACCTAGTGGATCATTGATATCAAGTGAAGCCATCTCACAAAATACCTCCCATGGTGTTTTGTAGTTTAATTTTTTTCTAGGTCTATGGTTAAGCCCAGCCAATGCTCTATTAGCATCATCTTGATTGACTTGATTTAGGGCCTGATTCTTAGGGAAATATTGCCTTAATAAACCGTTGTGATTTTCATTTAAGCCTCGCTCCCAAGAATGATAAGGCTTGGCAAAATAGGTCTCACAAGCCAATGCCGTAGCGATATCCATATGCCGACAAAACTCACGGCCATTATCAAAAGTAATCGTGTGAACCCATTGCGCAAAAGGCTTTAAGGCTTGAATAATAGCGTCTTTGGTTAATACTGCTTCCTTGCGAACAATCGGGATAACAAGATTTAATTTAGAGACTCTCTCCGTTAAAGTAACTAACACGCCCTGATGACCTTTGCCAATCACGGTATCGGCTTCCCAATCACCTAAGCGGATCTTTTCATCCACAATAGCGGGACGTTCATCAATGTCAACGCGGCCAGGAATAGTTCCGCGATAGTCATTTTTACCATAACGCTTACGGTAAGGCTTGGCTTGATGACGTAAGTGCTTATATAGCTCGCCTCCACCGGCCTTGTCGGTCAAAAGGAAGCGATAGATAGTTTCATGACTTACGCTGGGTTTTTTAAGTTGCTTTAAACGTCCTGAGATTTGATCGGGACTCCATTTTTCCTTGATGAGTGGAATAATAGTCTGCTTCATTGCCTCATCTAGCTTAATAGCCTTTGGTTTCTCTGCATGTCGTCGTTGTGCTTTTATATGTGCTTGCTGATGACGATATCCACGGTTGCCTGTATTTCGTTCCAATTCTCTAGTAATAGTGCTTTTATCTCGACCTAAATCTTGGGCTATTTGACCAGCGGAAACTTTTTTCTTATGTTCTATGTAGATATGGTATCTTTCTTCTTGGGTTAGATGGGTAAATGTTGCTCGCATTGGACACCTCTTTAGTTTTTTGTTTTGGTTGACGGAAACTATCGGAAATTGTCAATGTAGTTGTCGCCTCGATGGTTAAAACTTACGCTACTTTTTTAGTCTGTATATCT
>CAIOPD010000078.1 GCA_903860085.1 uncultured Pseudomonadota bacterium | reverse complement strand
GCCTTAATCTACACACGAGGTGAGTATTGGCAGATGCGTATGTGGTTGGCTAAAGAAAAGAAGTACGCACGTTTCAGTCTACGAACAAGAAATACCAGCCTTGATCTTAAGAATTTATCAATAATACCTATATTTAATCGTATTGATAATAGCGGCAATTATAATAATTCTATGGCCTGTCTTTTCATGTCATCGTTAACATCTATGTATTTTTGCGTCACCATAATGGATTTATGACCTGCAAGACTTGCAAGAACGCGCACGCCAATCCCCTTGTTAGCCAACTGCGTAATCATCGTACGACGGCCAGAATGGCTGCTGGCGCCATTAATGCCTGCCCTGCGGTAAGTCCAAAAGAACCACTGGCATAAACCGTTAGCACTAAACCCAAGCCGTCTATCAGTATGAAAGAACGGGATGTCGTCATTTTTTATTTTGCGTGTTTTAAGATAAGCCGCTAATTCATCGCGTAGTTTGTTTGGGATAAAAACTATGCGCCCCTGCTCCCCTTTAGTTTGGGCGGCACTCAAGCGTATTTCGGATTTTATGGTGTCATCTTCATTAATGACGTCGGCCATCTTAAGCTGTGAAATCTCCTTCACGCGCATTCCTGACCAGAAACTGGTGAGGATCATGGCACGATCCCTTGTTGCGTATTTTTTAGTGCTTACAAAGCGCAGTACTTGATCTAGTTCGGCTTGTGTGAATGTTTTGGCTTGTGCCATTTTCTACTCCTTTTGGTTAATAAAAGTACACGTATATTGTGTTTTCTTTATCTCAAAAGAGCGACCGAAAAGATTGTTGGCTAGACCTTCCAAGATTCAATGACTTACAGTTTTGGTAAAGGAAATGTTACTTTTCTTAACCTGACTGTTTGTACTATTTATACTTTTTAAATTTTCATTGATGTAATAACCGATGCGATCGATTTATCAGCAAGCCTCACATGTAAGGCATAGTATAATTATTTAAATAGACATACTTTTAATGCTGTCAAGAAGTGAGCGGAGCCATCATGCAAATAGAACGTGAATTTAAGCGTGAAGAAATTAAAGATGAATTTAAGGTTTGGGTGCAGCTTGTTAAACCTGAACTTGCCCTGCCCGCTAATGTGACTGGCGTTTGTGAGTACGGCTTCACTGAGGTGTTAAATAACGTCATTGATCATTCTGACTGCCAGCATGTTTCAATAAAAGCATCGCAATCTGTTACTGAGACTAAGCTTGAGATTTCAGATGATGGTATCGGTATCTTTGCCAAGCTTTGTGCATACTTTCATTTTGACAGCGAAATACATGCACTTATTGAGTTAGTCAAAGGCAAGCTCACTGTTGCTCCATCGGCACACAGTGGAGAAGGCTTATTTTTTAGCAGTAAGATGTTTGACGAATTTTCCATTGAATCTGGCACTCTATCCGTCACGTTCACAAAAAACGAATGCCACGTCAAAAGTATCAGTGCAAGAAAAGGAACGCGTATTAGCATGTCTATTGCAAACAATAGCCAGACGACTGCAAAAGAAGTGTTTAATTTATTTTGTGATGCCAATGAAATGACATTTTACAAAACAAGATTTTTCTTATCATTAGCCGAGTTAGAAGGTAGCTTAATCTCACGCTCACAAGCGAAGCGCGTGGCGGCCCGTTTTGACAGCTTTAGTGAAGTTGAACTCAACTTCACTGGGATAGAAAATATCGGCCAGGCATTTGCGGATGAATTGTTGCGCGTTTGGCCATTAAATCATCCGAATACACAATTGCAGGTATCTAACGCTAATGAAAGTGTATCAAAGATGGTTAGTCACATTCAAAGCCGGTTAGACTTACCCCAACCTAATACAAATGTAAGTCCTCAATAAAGTCTTACTTCACAACCGTTACTTAAGTAACGGTCATGTTTTTCTTATGTTGCTAGTGCTTAAACTAAAAAACGCCAAGATCTGCATTGCTGGCTATAAATATCGGTTTGTTTGGACCGGTCTTCGTACAGTGCTTGGTGTTTAATGTCCATTCGTTAACGACGTCATGCGCTGAATCATTGATGTTTAGGTAAAGCTCTTGGCTATTAGGTAGATAGACGCAAACCCCATCAACCATTATTTTTGACTTACTTATGGGATCGTAGTGTTGTATCCATGACACCAAAGCCTCTGGTGCACTTTTAATGTCAGCTTCGGCCAGTTGTTTTGACCATTTAAGTTGGTCTTCTGATCTGGCTGTGTTATCCCAACGCTGGTATTCAAATAAATCGATTAGGTATTTAGTATATGGATCGCGTAGTTCTATTGATCCGTTATAGATGGCGCGGTGAAATAACCCCTTGCCGTAAGTGCTGCCAAATTTCTCATTAATAAAACCACGTACTGCAATTTCTCTGTCTTTCATGTTCTCGTTCTCCGTTATCAAGTTGCGCGTTGCTTAGTCGCCTTGTAGCCTGTTGCTTGGTGTAGAAGTTGCAGAAGAAGAAAAGGAGTTGCTGTGAATTAAAGTTGCCTGTCGTAGTTGCTGTTCATGGCTTCTCATTTGTCTCACGTGTTGCAAGTTGCTAGTGCAAGTAACTATTTCAAATAGCAACTAACAAGCAACTACAAACACTCATTTTTCTCTTCTGTCACTCCAAATCACCAGCAACTACAAACCACTAGTAACTTAAGCAACTCGTACAAATATTTATCAAAGAGAAATGAACGGATATATTTTTTTAGGGGAAAAACACGGTTTTTGTGGGATTTTGGTGAAATCAATTTTACCAAAATGACTGATCAGGCAGATTCAGGTTGTCCATCTGGCGGTCTCGACACTAATGTAGTGCTGCTTCATTCAATCAAAAGGAGAATTACATGAGCACATTACAAAGTTTAAAACTAGTTGCTACAGTCAAACCGCAGCATTTACCTGAAATTGTGAAACGTCGTCATAAACTCACTGAGAAGTTATGGGAACAGATTGCTTTAGCTAAATCACAAATCACAGGTGAGCCACTTAATCTCACTAAACAGAAAACGGTGAAGAACGCTGAAACGGGTGAAACAAGAACTATTAGCTTAGTGAAGCATGTTCGGCCATGGTGGTTTAATGCAGAGAACGGCACGGTATGTGTTTCGGTGCGTTATGGGGCTAAGGTTATTGAGCTTGCAAAAGGCAAACCCAGTGTTGAGCTGGCCGCTATGACAGATTTGATAAGTACATTAGAGATCATTAAAAAAGCAGTGGAAGCTGGCGAGTTGGATCAACAGATTGAACAAGTCAGTGGCGCTCTGCGTAGTAACTTTAAATCATAGGGGAATGCAAAATGCAAAATTATGAATGTTGGGTAAAAGTACCTATTGGCGGGAACATGATGCAAGCTACACGTGTGCGTCTACAAGCAATGAACGCACTAGCGGCAAGGGGTCAATTTAACGCCATGTTTGGCGTGGCAAATGTGATTAGCTTACCAACACAAGTACAGTAACAAAATCAACGCATGGCTGTTAGCTAAATAACTAAAAGGAGCTAACACCATGCGTTTCTATGAATTTGCAGTCAAACCCCAAAAACCACTTACCCCAGATCAATCTAGAATTAAGGGCATGCAAGCGCAAGTTAAGCGCAGTCAGCAGGCCGTTAAGGGTGAACGCGCACGGCAGAAGATAAAAGCTGGGCAGCAGCAGTTAGCAGCGGCTTTCTAAATTAATTTAAATCTATGATTGAATGGCGGCTTAGAAGCAAGCCAATTAATAGCTCGACTGAGTACTAAGGGCCGATTCTGTTGAAAAACCCTCATAAATATAGACAATCTTTTCCGCATAAATTATAATTAACATATTGATTTATATAGGATAAGTTATCATGATGGG
>CAIOPD010000077.1 GCA_903860085.1 uncultured Pseudomonadota bacterium | reverse complement strand
TTTTTAGCTTAATTTTGTAGCTTAATTTTGAGGTCTATTCATGACACAATCATTACCTTTATACACAGCAGATAGCGGCTTATTGCCAGTATTGCCATTGCGCGATGTTGTTGTTTATCCTCATTTAGTCATCCCTTTATTTGTTGGCCGTACCAAGTCTGTGAAAGCCTTAGAGATTGCCTCTGAGGGTAACAAGCAGATTTTATTAGTCGCGCAAAAATCAGCGAATAAAGACGAACCTGATGCTAATGACTTATATGAAGTCGGCACCATTGCCACTGTGTTGCAAATGCTTAAATTGCCTGATGGTACCGTTAAGGTATTAGTTGAAGGTGTACAGCGCGCTAAAGTGAGCGGTTTTGTAGAAACGGAAGAGTGTTTTGCAGCACATGCTGAACTTATTCCTGAGTCACAAAGTGATATTGAGATTCAGGCTTTGATGCGCACTGTTTTTGCGCAGTTTGATCAATACGTCAAACTTAATAAAAAAATTCCACCGGAAATTCTAACCTCGTTAGCAACTATCGATGAAGCAGGTCGCTTGGCGGACACGATCGCCGCACACCTGACGCTGAAGTTGGATGAGAAACAGAAAATATTAGAGATGTTTAGTGTTGCTGAGCGTCTAGAGCATTTGCTGCGCTTAATGGAAGGCGAGATTGATATTCTGCAAGTTGAGAAGCGTATTCGTGGGCGTGTTAAACGCCAAATGGAAAAAACACAGCGCGAATACTATTTGAATGAGCAAGTAAAGGCGATTCAGAAAGAGCTTGGTGAGCAGGACGAAAATGCTGAGATGGAAGAGCTGGAAAAGCGCATCGATGCAGCACGTATGCCTAAAGATGCCTTAGCCAAGGTTGTGAGCGAGTTGAAGAAGTTGAAATTAATGTCGCCAATGTCAGCCGAAGCTTCAGTGGTACGCAACTATATAGATACGTTGATTAATTTGCCTTGGAAGAAAAAAACGAAAATCAGCAAGGATCTTTTAGCGGCAGAAGCTATTTTAGATAGCGATCACTATGGTTTGGAAAAAGTAAAAGAGCGTATCGTTGAGTATTTAGCAGTGCAACAGCGTGTTGATAAAATCAAAGCACCGATCTTGTGCTTAGTGGGTCCTCCTGGCGTCGGTAAAACTTCATTGGGACAAAGTATCGCCAAAGCTGTGAATCGTAAATTTGTACGTATGGCATTAGGTGGCGTGCGTGATGAATCTGAGATTCGTGGCCATAGACGCACCTACATTGGTTCTATGCCTGGCAAGATATTACAAAGCATGACTAAAGTTGGGGTTAGAAATCCATTATTCTTACTTGATGAGGTAGATAAACTGGGTCAAGATTTTAGAGGCGACCCGTCATCCGCGTTATTAGAGGTGTTAGATCCTGAACAAAATCACACTTTCGCTGATCATTATGTTGAAGTTGAATATGATTTGTCGGATGTCATGTTTGTGGCCACCGCTAACTCAATGAACATTCCTGCGCCACTATTGGATCGTATGGAAATTATTCATCTATCAGGTTATACCGAAGATGAAAAAGTGAATATTGCCATGCGTTATCTGCTGCCAAAACAGCTTAAAACACATGGCCTTAAAGAAAATGAGGCGAGCGTTTCTGAAGCTACTGTGCGTGATATTGTACGTTTTTATACGCGTGAAGCTGGTGTACGTAAGCTTGAGCAAGAGATTGCAAAAGTGTGTCGTAAGGTCGTGAAAGAGTTGCTGACCACTAATGTAAAGCTGACAGCGAAAGCTATTAAAAAAATTAATGTAACGCCGAAGAATTTAGAAAAATATCTAGGTGTGCAACGTTATGATTATGGCGTGGCTGCTAAAGAGGACCAGGTCGGTCAAGTGACTGGCCTAGCTTGGACTTCAGTCGGTGGTGAGTTGCTAACGATAGAAGCTGTATTGCTTCCAGGTAAAGGCAAAACTACGACCACCGGAAAATTGGGTGATGTGATGCAAGAGTCTACGCAAGCCGCGATGAGTGTTGTGCGTAGCCGTGCAAAGCGCTTAGGTATTGCTACAGACTTTTACGAAAAGAATGATATTCACATTCACTTCCCTGAAGGTGCTACGCCTAAAGATGGGCCGAGTGCAGGGATTGCTATTACCACTGCCTTGGTTTCAATTTTAACGGGTATTCCAGCGCGCGCCGATGTAGCTATGACTGGTGAAATTACCCTTAGAGGTGAAGTATTGCCTATTGGTGGGTTGAAAGAGAAGTTATTAGCAGCGCATCGTGGGGGTATTAAAACCGTATTGATTCCACAGCAAAACGTTAAAGATTTGGCGGAGATTCCAGAAAACATTAAAAATCAATTGGATATCCATCCTGTTCAATGGATTGATGAAGTGTTAGCACTGGCCTTGGCAACAATGCCTCAGCCTTTAGCTGATGTTGCAGAAGTGAAGGACGT
>CAIOPD010000076.1 GCA_903860085.1 uncultured Pseudomonadota bacterium | reverse complement strand
CCTTGGCGTGACAGCCGTCCATTTGCTGTTTAAAAGTTTTTTCGGGTTGATGTTGGTCATACTGAAATCTCCCCTACTTCTGTTTAGTCTGTTTTACCCAAAAAGTCGCCTTTTCCGAGCACTACTCCGTTGTGGCGCAAAATTGCATAGGTCGTCGTGACATGAAAGTAAATATTAGGAAGCACGTAGTCGAAGAGATAAGGTAAACCTTTAAAGCTAAGGCTTCGATCACGCATAGGCACAGTAATGTCGCGATCTTCGGACCCATTAATTTGCGCTGGTTTGAAAGTTTCTAGTAGCGCAATGATTTTATTGATGCGTGCAATTAATTCAGCAAAGCTGGCTTCATTATCTTCATATTTAGGCACTTCTGCCCCAGCGAGTCTTGAAGCCCCACCTTTGGCCATATCGGTTGCAATTTGGACTTGGCGCACGAGTGGAAACATATCAGGAAAAAGCCGTACGTTCAAAAGCACTACTGGGTCTATCTTATTAGCCTCAGCATGCGCTACTGCTTTTTCAAGCAAGGTGCGTAAATTCGTTAAGCTTCTTGTAATCACTGGGACTGAGGCTTGGTACATAGAGATGGTCATACAGAGACTCCTAAAATATTCAATCTTGGCTAAAAAGACTCGTTATTCGACGTCAAGTTCACGCAGTTCGTAAGCATCGCGAAATCTAGCATTAATGGCATCCACATCCTCGTCACGAGACTGCTCCTGAACTACGCTTGGCTGTTTAGGTTTAGCTGTGCCAGTAGCGACTGGCAGTGCGTCGGAAAACCATTTAGCGAATGGCGCCGATTCAACGCCTATTGGCACATACCATAGTTTTAATTCCGCATTCCAGCGCGCGCCTAATGACTTGGCTTGGTCCTTTTCACTAAAAGGCACTTTAAGATTGATATTACTGCTGGCATCCATGATTTTCCTAAGACTAGCGATTAATTTAATAGAGGTATTTTACCCTAGCAACAGCCTAACAAGAACCAGCCAAGCGTTTGCGTGACGATAATTTTCGTATGCTCCAAAAGTCCTTAAGCGTAATTTTATCAACACACGCAACCCAAGCTCACTATAATATTAATTAATGCCTAGCCTTACCCACCCATAAAGATTAATTCATGCAAAATCCAAGCACACCAGTCGTCAAGCAGCGTAACAACCCCTTGCACGGACTAACCCTAGAAGCGATAGTCACCGCGTTGGAAGCCCATTTTGGCTGGGCTGGATTGGCAGAACGGATTCCAGTGCGCTGTTTTAGCAACGACCCGAGCATGGCCTCTAGTTTGAAATTTTTACGCAAAACGCCCTGGGCGCGAGAAAAGGTAGAGAGCTTGTATGGTTTTATGTTGCGTGACATTAATCGTACTGAAAATGGCACACCGAACAATGAGGTAGAGGAATAGCGTCAGCACTACCGCCCGAAATTCTACTTGCGTAAGGGATCAAGTAAGGCAGATAGGCCGTTATGATCGATTTCCTGCATTAACTGGAGTAGTCGACCCAAATCAGTTGCTGGAAACCCCTCGCGTGCAAACCAGTTCAGATATTGCCCAGGAAGATCGGCCAACAAACGCCCCTTATATTTACCATAGGGCATATGAAGCGTCACTAAGCGCTGTAAATCATCTGGGTTCATGCGAAGTCAATTAACGGTGAGAAGTGTTGGTATTTTAGCAGACACGACCTAGCCAACTAGGCCTCAATTCTTAAATTAAAAAATAACGCCAATACTGCCAATCTGCATTACAACTATCCTAAAATTGACGCATAATTATGCTAAGTTAAGTACTGGCATCATGTATGCCACTAAGAACCTAAAGACCATGTTAAATAAAGGAATTTTCCCTATGATTAATAGCAAACTGCAAGCGTTGGTTTGTATTTTCGTCTTAGGACTGGCCATACCTATTAATTCACTGGCAAGAGATGTTGCCAACGAACAGTATATGGTCACCATGGCCCAGAAAAACTATGATAATGCCCAATCCGAATTGGTCAACGCAACATTAATGCTGCAAAAGCAAGAAAAAGTACTGGCTCAAGAACAGCTATTGCTAAAAAAAGAGCAAGAGAGACAAGCCGCTGCAACGCTAAAAGTGAGCAAAGCCAAGGAAGAACTTGAAAAACAGCAAAAAGCCCTTGAAAAGGCTTGGAATAAAGACAGCCACTAGACCAAAGCGCATTTTCAAGCAGGCAGAAATCTGTTACTCTTTGGTAGTGGTTAAAATGTTGGCGTGAGTGCATTTGCGCATTTTTAGGCGTAATTTTAATCATGCCAATAGTAAGTTGATACAGTATAAAAATAACAAACCATAACACCCATACAAATCATCCATTTCGAGACCCTCGCATTCACCTAACTTAATGAAAGATCACTTTAAAATAGCCATTATAGGTTCGGGCCCAAGCGGTTTATCTGCCGCAGCTCAGGCCGCTGAAGCAGGTGTGACGCATGTGCTGCTTGAAGCCGATGCGCATCCAGCAAGTGTGACGCGTAGCTATCAAAAGGGTAAGCATGTCATGGCAGAGCCTCGCGCCCTGCCCCTACGCAGCCGCATGTCATTTGGTGCCGGCCGCCGTGAAAATATATTAGAGAAGTGGGAATCAGAGTTAGAGAGCTTTAACATTAACTTTCGTGCTAATGCCAAAGTAGTCGGCATTAAGAAAGTGGCGGACGTTTTCCATATCAAGCTCGAATCTGGCGTCAGCGTTACTGCGGATTACGTAATTCTTGCCATCGGTCTACAAAGCAATATTCGCATGCTGAATATACCGGGCGCTGACCATCCTCGCGTGCAATACCAATTGGATGATCCAGATGAGTTCAATGGCGAGCACATTGCGATTATCGGTGGTGGTGATGCCAGCTTGGAAAATGCACTCGCACTGATGCCCAATAACAATGTCACTTTTATCACACGCCTAGATGGCTTCTTTAACTGTAAGCCTGACAATGAAAGCCAATTACGCGATGCAGCGCAACGCGGTGATATCACTTTACTGCTCGACACCCAAGTAGACACGATAGAATGGACTGAAGGCAGTGCCCATCCGCTCAATATTATCGCCAGAGCGCCGCAAGGCCGAGAAGAAGTTGCCTGCGATCGTATTATTGCGCGTCTAGGTGCTGAGCCGCCACGCAAGCTACTAGAAAGCTTTGGCATCACCTTTGCGGGACCTGAAGCTTCATCACCTCCCCAATTATCACCCACCTATGAATCTAGTGTGCCAGGGCTCTATATTGTCGGTGC
Organism: uncultured Pseudomonadota bacterium; assembly: GCA_903860085.1. Taxonomy (GTDB): domain Bacteria; phylum Pseudomonadota; class Gammaproteobacteria; order Burkholderiales; family Methylophilaceae; genus Methylotenera. The sequence continues at coordinate 100 of CAIOPD010000076.1, read as the reverse complement.
TTTGGGCGGTTACCCACTCATCAAGCAAGCCATGAATCAAGGCTACGATGTCGTGCAACGCATCCTTGGCATCGACATTAAGCCCGTGGATGAAATGTTG
>CAIOPD010000075.1 GCA_903860085.1 uncultured Pseudomonadota bacterium | reverse complement strand
GCATCTACGGTACCAATAAAAACTTTGCCATCACTAACCGCCACACCGCGATTAGCTGGGCCACAGCACATTTTCCAGTTAGCACGACGTACATGCTGATAGCGCCATAATTCTTTGCCCGTTTTAGCATCCAAAGCCACTACATGATTAAACGGCAAGGCTAAATACATCACGCCATTGGTCACGATAGGCGTGGCTTGAAAACTTGCGACTACGCCGCTTTTAAACTGCCAAGCCAGCTGTAAGTTCTTCACGTTGTTTTGATTAATTTGTGTCAATGGTGACAAGCGCTGATTACTAAAGTCACCCCCAAAACTAGGCCATTCTTTGCTGGCTAGGTTGGGCTGATCGTCTGCAAAAGCGCTACCTATAAGAAGACAGCTGAACAAAGCCAGTGTTTGCAACACACTACGTTTTAACAACCTGCTTTTTAAGCATTTAGACATGACAGTTTCTTTTTAAATAATAGGTTTAATAGCATTTAACTATACAGATGTGTATACACTTTGCCAAGTAAAGAATCATCGAAAATAATTTTAAATTTGGGCTTGATTAGACTTTGCTTTACTATTGTAGTAACATTTCTACATTAGTAATGAAGGGGTAAAAAATGACAATTACTACGTTAACAAGTAGAGAGTTTAATCAACATTCAAGCGAGGCCAAGAAAGCTGCCAGCCGTGGCCCTGTATTTATTACTGACCGAGGTCGCCCAGCGCATGTACTGCTAAGTTTCGAGGTTTACCAGCGTTTGGCAGGAGGGCATCAGAAAATATCTGACTTACTTGCGATGCAAGGGATTGAGGATATTGATTTTGAAATCCCTGTCATGCCTGACCTAGCAAGAGCAGCGGACTTATCCTAATGTACATACTTGATACAAACGTTGTGTCCGAAATCCGCAAGATAAGGCTTGGCAAAGCAGATGAGTTTGTTTCGCAATGGTCTGATAGTGTCAATACTGCGGAGCTGTACCTGTCAGTTATTACATTACAAGAACTTGAGATTGGGGTTTTACTTGCGGAGTATCGTAATCCGGCAAAAGGGGCCTTACTTAGAGGCTGGCTTAATAAACAAGTAATACCTGCATTCTCTGGGAGAATCCTGCCGGTAGATACTGCCGTTGCCATTCGAAGTGCAAAATTACATGTACCAAATCCTCGCCCAGTTAGAGACGGACTCATAGCCGCAACTGCGCTCGTGCATGGCATGACAGTTGTCACTCGAAACATCAATGACTTTGCACCTTGTGGCGTAGCGCTGATAAACCCATGGGAATACAGTGCAAATTAAGTACGAAGATGATTGAAACTCGATTGTGATTACGCGTATTGCTTTCAATCATGCATTACCAATATTTAATCAATAATATAGCTATATTAACGACTTGAGATCCCCATGAATCAACATATACAGCAATTACTTGATCAAATCACTGTGCTTGAAGATGACCTCCGTAGCGCCTTGAACGAGCAACCTTCCACTATATTTTTTCAAATAAAAGGTAAGCGCGTTAAGTTTGAAAAAAATATGCAGGAAACGCATCGGCGCTTAAAACGTAACTTCTTTCGCTGGCTGGTGACAGATAGGCCACAGAACCTTATTACTGGGCCAATTATTTACTCGATGATTATTCCATTGCTTGTCACTGACTTTTTTATTAGCTTTTACCAATTCAGTTGCTTTCCTATCTATGGGATTAAAAAAGTACGCCGGGGTGATTACATTATTTTTGATCGCCAACATTTAGAATATCTTAATTGGACAGAGAAATTCCACTGCACCTATTGTGCTTACGGCAGTGGCATGATTGCCTATGTCAGCGAAATTATCGGGCGCACCGAGCAATATTTCTGCCCAATCAAGCATGCGCGTAAACGTCTAGGTAGTCACGACCGTTAT
>CAIOPD010000074.1 GCA_903860085.1 uncultured Pseudomonadota bacterium | reverse complement strand
CTCTTGCAATTGACGCAATGGGTGGCGATCATGGCCCTCAAGTCATAATACCAGCAGCTCTGCTAGCTTTAGCGTCCGAACCAGACCTTAGCATCATACTAGTCGGATTAACTGCGGATATTGAGTCTGAACTCAAGGCGCTAAAAGCGATCACTGGGCCACGTCTGCGAATTCATCATGCTAGTGAGTTAGTCGGCATGGATGAATCCCCTCAGGGCGCACTTAAAAACAAAAAAGACTCCTCAATGCGCGTGGCCATCAATTTGGTCAAAACAGGTGTCGCTAACGCATGCGTCAGCGCGGGTAATACGGGTGCTTTAATGGCAACTGCACGTTTTGTATTAAAAACGTTACCTGGCATTGATCGCCCAGCAATTGCTGGCGTATTCCCTAGCCGTAAAGGCAAAACCTATATCCTTGATTTGGGCGCCAATGCAGATTGCACCGCGGAACAATTACTGCAGTTTGCTGTGATGGGTAGCATGCTTGTGTCATGTGTAGAACACAAGGAAAATCCAAGCGTAGGTCTCCTTAATATTGGTTCTGAAGAAATCAAAGGTAATGAGGTAGTTAAGCGTACCGGAGAACTTCTGCGTGCCAGCCATTTAAATTTTTACGGTAATGTCGAAGGCAATGACATCTTTAAAGGTACGACAGATGTCGTCGTGTGTGACGGCTTTGTGGGCAATATTGCACTAAAAGCATCAGAAGGTTTAGCACAAATGATGGGACGATTCCTTGCTGAGGAGTTTAAACGCAATTGGCTAACAAAACTCATGGCCTTAATCTCAATGCCTGTGCTAAAGGCGTTTAAAAAGCGTTTAGATCCCCGTCGTTACAATGGTGCCAGCTTTTTAGGTTTACGCGGTATAGTTGTAAAAAGTCATGGTGGCGCCGACAGCTTTTCCTTTTTACAGGCGATTCACACAGCCATTGAAGAATCACGAAGTGGCGTGTTGCGCCGAATTACCGAACAATTAGAAATAGAGCACATCCAAACGCAAGAAGCGCTTGATGTTAACCCGGACAACGCATGACAAACTCCAGAATCGCAGGCACAGGTAGTTATCTTCCAGAAAAAGTTCTGACTAATGCCGATTTAGAGCATATGGTGGACACTACCGATGAGTGGATATTTTCACGCACAGGTATACGCGAGCGTCATATTGTTGCTGATAATGAATTTACTAGCGATTTAGCTCTTCAAGCTGCGTACAAAGCCATTGAGTCTGCAGGGATTAAGGCTGATGACATCGATTTAATCATTGTCGCGACGACTACTCCCGATAAAATATTTCCAAGTACGGCCTGTATTTTGCAACGTAAATTAGGCGTTTCTGGTTGTCCTGCCTTTGATGTGCAGGCGGTCTGTAGCGGTTTTGTTTATGCGCTAGCAACAGCTGATAACTTTATTAAAGCAGGTGCCGCTAAGTGCGCGTTGGTGATTGGTGCAGAGTCATTTTCGCGCATCACTGATTGGACTGATCGCGGTAACTGCATTCTTTGGGGTGATGGTGCTGGGGCTGTGATACTGCAAGCAAGCCATGAACCTGGCATTATCTCCACGCATTTACATGCGGATGGTAGCTATGAAAACATGCTTCATGTCCCACGTAAAAATGACATGAATAGCTCTGATACTGTTGTGATGGAAGGCAATGGCGTTTTTAAAGTGGCCGTTAATACATTAGATGCCATTGTGGATGAAACACTATCCGCCAATGGCATGCAAAAATCAGATATCGATTGGTTAGTGCCGCATCAGGCTAACATCCGTATCTTGCAAGCCACCGCTAAAAAGTTGAGCATGAGTATGGATCGTGTGGTGGTGACTGTTGATAAACACGGCAACACTTCAGCAGCTTCCATTCCACTAGCTCTTGATGTAGCCGTTCGTGATGGTCGCATTAAGCGCGGTGAAATTATATTAATGGAAGCTTTTGGTGGCGGCTTTACTTGGGGTTCTGCCCTTATTAAATATTAGCCTAATACACTAAGTTTATAATAATCAATCTAAATTAAGTCCTTAAAAATATAATGAAAAAATTTGCATTTTTCTTTCCAGGCCAAGGCTCACAATCAGTAGGGATGATGGCGGGCTTTACTGAAGCAGGGCATGTGGCGGGTATTGTCCGTGACACCTTTACTGAAGCATCCGATATTCTAGGCGCAGATTTTTGGGCGATGGCAACAGTGCCGAACGAGCAAATTAACGAAACCACAAACACTCAACCAATCATGCTGATAGCTGGTGTTGCCACATGGCGAGCTTGGCAAGTGACGGCTAATAAGCAGCCTAGCATTTTGGCAGGACATAGCTTGGGTGAATATACTGCGTTAGTGGCTGCAGGGGCTTTGTCATTTAAAGATGCCTTACCATTGGTGCGCTACCGTGCTGAAGTGATGCAAAATGCTGTGCCAGTTGGCGTTGGTGCAATGGCAGCTATACTTGGTTTAGAGGATGCTAGCGTGCGTGCTTTATGTTTAGAAGCTGCACAGAACGAGGTATTAGAAGCTGTTAATTTTAATTCGCCCGGTCAAGTAGTGATTGCTGGCAATAAAGCGGCAGTAGAGCGTGGCATGGAGTTGGCAAAGGCTCAAGGTGCTAAGCGGGCATTGGCGTTACCAGTCAGCGTACCTTCGCATTGCGCTTTAATGCAACCTGCAGCAGTGCAATTAAAAGCTTATTTAGAAAATGTGGCGTTCAATACGCCAAATATTGCCGTACTTCACAATGCTGATGTCGCCGCCTATAATGAAAGCGAGAAAATTAAGGATGCGCTAGTACGTCAGCTATACAGTCCAGTACGTTGGGTGGAAACTGTACAAGCTATTTATGCGCAGGGCATTACGCAGGCGGCAGAATGTGGTCCAGGTAAAGTATTGGCAGGATTAAGTAAGCGTATCGTTGCTGAATTACCAGCAACTGCACTCACAACTCAAGCTGCGTTAGAAGAATTTCAAGCACAATTAGATTAAATTTAATATATAAATTCAGAGGCTTACTATGTTAACTGGACAAATTGCTTTAATTACAGGAGCTAGCCGTGGAATCGGTGCTGCTATTGCACATGCGCTAGGTGAACAGGGTGCCATCGTGGTTGGCACCGCCACTTCAGAAGCTGGAGCGCAGGCGATAAGCCAAGCTTTTTCTAACGCCAAAATTAAGGGCGAAGGCATGGCTTTAAACGTCAACGATGCAGCACAAGTAGAAGTGACATTAAAAACTATTGCTGAAAAATATGGTGATGTCAGTATATTGGTCAACAATGCAGGTATTACGCGCGACACCTTATTAATGCGAATGAAGGATGAGGATTGGGATGCAGTCATTGGCACTAATTTAACGTCGGTATTCCGCATGAGTCAGGCGGTATTGCGCCCAATGATGAAAGCGCGAACTGGCCGTATTATTAGTATTTCTTCAGTAGTCGGCCATATGGGCAACGCTGGGCAAACTAATTATGCTGCGGCTAAGGCTGGCATGACGGGCTTTACAAAGTCGCTAGCATCAGAAGTAGGCAGTCGTTGCATTACAGTAAATTGTGTAGCGCCAGGCTTTATCGATACCGATATGACAGCTGAGTTATCGGAAGAGATCACCAATAAAATGTTAGCGCGTATTCCCGCTGGCCGTTTGGGCAATGTAAAAGAAATTGCGGCAACTGTCGCTTTTCTCGCATCGCCAAGCGCAGCGTACATTACGGGCGAAACAATCCATGTGAATGGCGGTATGTTGATGGTATAAGCTTAAGCTTATTTCATTATCGTATCGAGTTTTTGTTTAAGTATTTTGGCATTCTGGTTGAGTTTAGGTAGAATGTCGTCTTAGCTGTATTAAGCTATATTTTCAATAAAAGGGGTAATTAGATGTCTGACATCGAACAACGCGTTAAAAAGATTGTGGCTGAACAATTAGGTGCAAACGAAGCTGATGTTAAAAATGCTTCATCATTTGTAGATGATTTAGGTGCTGATTCACTCGACACAGTTGAGTTGGTAATGGCATTAGAAGAAGAATTTGACTGCGAAATCCCAGACGAAGAAGCAGAAAAAATCACAACAGTACAATTAGCGATTGATTACATCAATACAAACCTCAAGTAATTCCAAGTAAATCAAACATGGTCAGCAAGCCTCTTTATCAAAGAAGCTTGCTGCTTTTACCATTCGTTTCTTAATCCTATATAAGAGACAATCTTATGTCTAAACCTATGAATAAACGTAGAGTCGTCGTTACTGGCCTTGGTGTAGTTTCTCCTGTTGGTATTGGAGTTAAAGCTGCATGGGACAATATTATTGCTGGAAGATCTGGCATTGCACAAATTACTAAGTTTGATGCAAGCGCTTTTACCACCACCATCGCAGGTGAAGTAAAAGACTTTAATGTTGAAGATTTCATTCCAGCTAAAGATGCACGACGAATGGATACTTTTATTCAATACGGATTGGCTGCAGCGATTGAAGCGGTAAAAGACTCTGGCATTGTCGCTACTGAAGAAAATGCTGAACGTATTGGCGTTTCCATCGGTTCCGGCATTGGCGGCATGCAGAATATTGAAGATACTGACATTCTCTACCAAGCTTCAGGCCCCCGTAAAATATCACCGTTCTTTAT
>CAIOPD010000073.1 GCA_903860085.1 uncultured Pseudomonadota bacterium | reverse complement strand
GTGTTGTTTGCCTTAATGGATAGAATTGCCGAACCAAAGGGTGGCCATTAATCTAGGTGCAACTTCAATAATCAAAGTTTTATCATGTTAAAAAAATTTGAACCATCTCCTTTTTTAATAGCGTGCGCGCGGTTATTTACAGCGCGACTCAGGCTGTTTTTCTCCATAGCGATTGGCGTGACTGCTGCTCTCATACTCCCTCAGTCCTTAGCCCTGCATACCATCACGCGCGTCATTATTGGCTGGAATGTGGGCACCTGGCTATACTTGATCTTGGCCGCGCGCATGATGTTCTGGAGTAGTCATGAAAAAATGCGCAGCCGGGCTATTTCGCATGATGAGGGTAAGTTTTTTGTCTTGGCTATGGTCATCTTTGCCGCTATCGCCTCATTGGGCGCAATTGTTGCTGAACTATCGGTAGTGAAAGACATGCATGGCATGTTGCGCTATTTACATGTTGCGCTTGCCATACTCACGATTCTATCGTCTTGGGCATTTACGCAAGTAATGTTCGCCCTGCATTATGCACATGACTTTTATGTAGCCACCGAACTTGGCGAGAATGGCGGACTGGCATTTCCTGGCGTTACTACACCGGACTACAGCGATTTCCTCTATTTTGCATGTGTGATTGGCACTTCTGGACAAACTGCAGATGTAAGCTTTACACGTAGATCTATGCGAAGAACTGGCTTAGCGCACTGTGTGTTAGCATTTTTCTTCAACACGACTTTAGTCGCTTTAACTATCAATATTGCTTCCGGTCTTATTTAAGACGCCAGAATTAATTAGACTCCGGCTTATTAAATAAAACCGTAATCTTTAACCCTCCGTCAGGAATGGCTTCAGCCAAAGAAATGTTTGCACCGTGCAATTTGGCAATTTCTTGAACAATAGCCAAACCTAACCCACTACCTTCCTGCTCAGATCCGACGACACGGTGAAAACGATCAAATATCTTATCGCGCTCTGCTACAGGGACACCCGGACCATTATCTTCAACGATTAATGCAACACCTTCAGCACTTACGTTAGTGGCCATGGTGACTCGTCCACCTTCCTGCGTATAACGAATCGCATTGTCGAGAAGGTTATATAACATTTCCCGCAAGCGCTCCTCATTACCTTTAATTACTACTGGCAGTTCGCTTTGCTCAAAACCTAAGTCGATCTGCTTTTGAATGGCGGTAGGAAGCATCAACAATACAACTTCTTTGGAGATTAGATTAAGATCAATTAATTCCATTTTGATCATTGGCAAAGCCTCCGGCTGACTTCTTGCCAATATCAACAATTGATTAATAGTGTGCAATAAACGGTCTAAGCTTTGACGCACTTTAACGAAAATAGATTGCAACACTTCGGGGTCACTTTCAATTTCAGCGAGCTCAAGTTGCGCTTGTGCACCAGCAAGCGGCGTCCGCAACTGATGTGCGGCATTAGCAATAAAGTTATTTTGAGCTGAGATTGAATTTTGGAGTTGAAGCATCAATTGATTGATCGACTTGGCTACCAAAGCAACCTCTTTAGGAATATTCGGCAAATCTATAGGACTCAAATTTTGCTCTGACCTTGCTAGAACTTCATTCTGAAGAGAGTTTAATGGTGCTAACCCTTTTTTAACGCCTATTAAAATAATGAAATAGGTCAGCAGCACTAGTAGCAGTTGCGGTAAAACTACCCCAATTAAAATCTTACCAGCCAAGGCATTACGGCGATTCAGAGTAGCTGCTACCTGCACCGTTATCTGATGCGAGGTTGCTCTGCCTCTAACCCAGAACGAAGATCGCGCCACCCTGTATTGTGTTTGATTAATTTCGGTCAAAAAGAATTCAGGGTTTAATCTGGCGACGTTGCTCGGCGACACCTGTGAAAGTTGCGGATTACCATTTAACAATTGGCCCTGCGCATTGCTGACACTATAAATCACAGTATCCACTTCATCCTTAAGCAAAATTCGACTGAAATTCTCTAACATTTCAAAATCTTTTGAATTTAGATCAGTGCGATTTAAGTAATCGGCAATCTCTTTAGTTGAGCCATATAAATCAGCATCCAACTCTTTTTCTAACGCGCCTATCGCTAACCTGTTGAGTAATGTGCTATCAACTAAAATCAATAGCAACATCAATGGCATTAACCAAATGAGTATCTTTTTACGTAAAGATGGATGCTCGCGTTGCATAATCACATTTACATTCATACTGTTTTAATAGCCTAATCCAACTTATCCAACATATAGCCCAAACCACGCACCGTCCGAACTTCGACGCCGACACTCAGTAGTTTTTTGCGCAATCGATGCATATACACTTCAATTGCATTTTTACCCAAAGTATCATCCCAATCACTGATATTTTCTATCAAGTTCTCTTTACTTACCACTTTACCAACACGCAAAAGCAAGCTTTCAAATAAGCTTAATTCACGTGGTGACAAACCAAAAGGTTGATCGCGATAGCTAACAACCCTTTCCTTAAGATGAAGCGTTAGGGGAGGATATTCGATACTAGAAACTAGCACGGCATGCTCGCGGCGCAATTGCACACGTAATCTAGCAGCCAATTCAGCCAATTTAACGGGTTTTACTAAATAATCATCGGCACCTGCATCTAGGCCTGCAATACGATCATCCAAACCATCTTGAGCAGTTAAGATAATGACTCGTGTACCTTGCTTTCTAAAGCGCAAATTTTTTAATATGGTTAAGCCATCCATATTAGGCAATCCTAAGTCGAGCACTACCACATCATAGACGTCCTCATGCAATGCTGCATCAGCATGCTTTCCATCTTTAACCCAATCCACGACATAACCACTATTGCGTAAATACACGCTAGTGGCATTGCCGAGTATCGAATCATCTTCTACCAATAAAATACGCATGAAAAATTAGTTGTTATGCCAAATAGATGTGTGTATTCATGATAATTCATTGCTAGCTAAAACACACCCAAATTTAATAATGCTTACACCGTAAGTTAACTGTAAGTATGTTTAATTATGATGTACGAATATTAAAAGTTCATATCAATAATGTGAAGGAAATACATGCTTTTTGTAATTGATTTTGATGGCACACTTTCTGTAGGTGATACTGTTGACGCCATGTTGGAAAGATTTGCTGACGATAGCTGGCAAGATCTTGAGGCAGAGTGGCTAAAGGGTAATATTTCCGCCATCGAATGTATGAAGCAGCAATTAGATTTAGTTGAAGTTGATCAAGTCACTCTCGAAAAGTTTTTCCGTGGCATTCAGTTGGATGCAAGCTTTATCCCATTTCACAAATATATCAGTCGATTTTCAAAAGTTGCTATCGTAAGCGATGGCTTAGATCATGCGATAGATGTAGCCACACGCAACGCAGACATACCGAGCATGCCAATTTATGCAAATAAATTACATTTTAAACCCAACGGCGTATCAATCAGCTATCCGTTTCGTAACCCTGATTGCAAAGCTGGCAACGGCGTATGTAAATGTAAAATTGCAGAAGAACTATCTGCAAACGTGGGTGGCCCCGTAATCCTGGTGGGTGACGGGAAGTCAGACTACTGTCTAGCCAAGCATGCAGACATTGTATTTGCTAAGGGCAAACTCATTACACATTGCGAAAAAGAGAACATCCCCTTCCACCGTTTCCAAACTTTTGCCGAAGTGCTTAAGTTAGTAAAACAATGGGACGTTACTAGTAAATTACCTGTGAGCGCAATACACCAAAACAAAGCGGCTTAAGCATAAGCCACTCATAATTTAACTTTGAGAAAGAAAGAGCCCAATCTAATGGATGCAAAAATTATTGAAATTTTAGATAAAAACAACAAGTACTGTTCGCATGGTGACACGGTTAACTATGCTGACCCTCCTAAAGTATTTGAGGATTGCGACGGTAGCTTTTTGTTTGATGAAAACAAAACACCTTACCTTGATTGGCAAATGTGGTATTCAGCAGTAAATTTTGGATATAAAAACAAGCGCTTAAGTGATGTTTTGCACAAGCAAGTAGACACTCTACCTCAATTAGCCAGCCAATATTTACATAAAGAAAAAGTTGATTTAGCTGAAATTATCTGTAAATACATGGAAGATAAATACGGCGAAAAAGGCCGCGTTCACTTTAATGTTGGTGGCGCCCAAGCTGTTGAAGATTCACTAAAACTCGTGCGTAATCACACTGGTAAAGTTCATCAATTCGCCTTTATGGGAGGCTACCATGGACGTACATTAGGCGCATCTGCGATTACTTCTAGCTACCGTTATCGCCGTCGTTTTGGTAACTTTGCTGACCGTGCGCATTTTGTGCCTTACCCATACTGTTTCCGTTGCCCGTACGATATGAAAGTCGAAACTTGCGACACTTATTGCCACAAAGAGTTTGAAAAATTATTTGAAACAGAATACCAATCTGTATGGGATACAAAAGCAGAGGAATGTGAATTTGGTGCTTTTTACATTGAGCCTATGCAAGGAACTGGTGGCTATATTATTCCGCCAGATGGATATATGGAAAAGCTCCAAGCCAGCCTTAAAAAACGTAATGTTTTATTAGTTGCCGATGAAATTCAAATGGGTGTTTACCGTACTGGTAAATTATGGTCTTGGGAAAATTTTGGCATTGTGCCAGACGTATTTGTTTTCGGTAAAGCCATCACAAACGGCCTCAATCCATTGTCAGGCATTTGGGCTAAAGAAGAATATATAAACCCAGAAAAATTCCCTCCTGGCACTACGCATTCAACGTTTGCTTCAAACCCATTGGGAACAGCGGTTGCTTTAGAAGTCATGAAAATGACACAAGAAGGTGATTTTGCAGCAGAAGTTAATGAGCGCGGCGCCTATTTTTTAAAGCAAATTCAAGCATTGAAAACACGCTGGAAAGTTGTTGGTGACGTCAGCGGTCTTGGTTTAGCCCTGCGCATTGAACTTTGTACCGAAGATGGTTTTACACCAAGCCGTGCATTAGCGGACAGAATGTTTAATGAAGGATTAAAGGGCGACATCATGATTGATGGCAAGCAATATGGCTTGGTATTAGACATTGGTGGTTATCAAAAAAATGTGATTACCCTGGCACCTTCATTATTGATTACCAATGAAGAAATTGACCTAGGTATAAAGTTGTTTGAAGCCTTACTTAAACGTTGTGGAGCTGCTTAAAGCAACTTCACATCGAAACTGAACATTTTGAAAATGTATTTCAGTTAATTTGAGTGTACGTAAACCAAGCATTAAATGCTTTGCAGTAATTTTTACATTTCCGCCATCTTACGATGGCGGAAATGTAATTTGTAATTAAACTAAATCAATAACCATGAAAGTAAACATTTCGTAGATGCAAACTAATAAGGTAATTAAATTAGAAACACACAAGAAGCCAAGTATAGATGCTCTATTGGGTGAAAATGGCTTTATTGAGCGTAAAGGTAGCGTTGGCGTTCTATTGGTGCATGGATTAACAGGCACGCCGACTGAAATGAAGCAATATGGCAGAGTAATTGCACGTCAAGGTTTTACCGTTGCCTGCCCCGAACTAGCAGGTCATTGCGCCACCATTGAAGCGCTAACTGCGACTCAATGGCAGGATTGGTATCAATCAATTGAAGATGCATTTGATGCGCTAAAACAAGAATGTGAACATGTGTTTGTGTCAGGGCTGTCTATGGGTGCATTAATAGCTTTGATGCTTGCAGCTAAAAAAGGTCATCAAGTAGCCGGTGTTATCCTGCTATCCACCACATTCTTTTATGATGGCTGGAATGTACCAAAACTTAAACGCGCCCTATTATTGCCACTAGTGCTCTACACCCCCCTGAAATATTTTATGCAGTGGGAGGAAACATCCCCTTACGGCATTAAAGATGAACGTGTACGTGCTATGGTTCATGCTATTTTAGAAAATCGTGACCATTTGGCAGCTGACAAAATCGGTTACTTTAAAACACCTGCTCTCGTTGTTTTAGAAAGTGTACGACTTATTAAGGCGGCAAAAAAAGCTTTGAAAGATGTGGTTTCACCGACATTAATTGTTCACTCAACCGAAGATGATATGGCCAGTCTTAAAAATGCTTACTACACACAAGCGCATATAGCATCGAAAACGGTTGAAACTTTTTTTGTAGATGACACTTACCATGTACTGACGCTTGATAAACGTAAAGATGACGTAGCCAAGCGTGCTGCAAAATTTTGTAAAGAACAAGCAAAAATACTTAATAGCTTTAATAAAATAGCAGTATCTGCCTAAATTTAAGACACGACATAACTAACAAGGACCTGAAATAATGACCACACCAACTCTCGATGAAGTCGCGCAAGCTTTAAGTCAAATGGTTGCAGACAAAATGGATATTGATGTCGCTAGTATAAAACCTGATAGCAGCTTGCAATCACTAGGCTTAGATTCCTTAGATACGTTTGATTTAATTTTCAGTGCTGAAGACCATTTCAAAATCAAAGTGCCTAATGACCAGATTAAAATTGAAACCCTGCATGATGTAAGCGTTTTAGTACATAAACTGACGATTGAACAAAACAAATAATGAGCATTTCTTTAAACCGTCGCCGTGTTGTGATTACTGGCCTAAGTGTGGTATCGCCGTTAGGCAATACGATTGCAGACTTAACACATAATATATTCTCTGGCGTATCTGGGATTAAATTACTTGATGCCGAATTTGTTGATAAATTAGATTGCAAAATCGCCGCACAGGCACACTTTGACCCAGCAGATCATTTCAGCAAACATACTTACGGCATGCTGGATCGCACCAGTCAAATGGCACTTCACACTAGTATTGAAGCGATTAAAGACGCTAGTTTAGAAATCACAGACCAACTTAAACCGCGCATGGGAGTCTACCTAGGTACAGGCATGGGTGGCGCAAATTCGGTTGAAGAAGCCTATATACGACTATACCGTGATAATGCTAGTCGCTTAAAACCATTTACCGTACTGATGGGGATGAATAACGCCGCCGCCGCGGCTATTGGACTAGAGCATCAGCTCACCGGTCCTAATTTAACCTTTTCCACGGCCTGCTCTTCTTCATCCGTTGCTATAGGAGAAGCCTCAAGGCAAATTCGACACGGCTACGCTGATGTAATGCTTGCAGGTGGCAGTGAATCGCTACTGACCTTCGGCACCATAAAGGCTTGGGAAGCACTTAGAACATTAGCTGAACAGGATGTCAATGACCTTACTAGCTCATGTAAACCGTTTTCTGCTGATAGAACCGGCATGGTATTAGGCGAAGGTGCCGCGATGATGGTATTAGAGTCCTATGAGCATGCAATTGCTCGCGGAGCCACTATTTATGCTGAGATTTTAGGATACGGCTCAGCCAGCGATAGTGCACACATTACAAAACCATCAATTGATGGGCAGGCAATCACTATTCAGACCGCGATTTTGGATGCTGACATTCCATCAGAAGCTATTCAGTATATTAACGCCCATGGTACCGGCACCATGCTTAATGATGTCACTGAAAGCAACGCGATTAAAAAAGCATTCGGCGATCATGCGTATAACCTAAGCATCAGTTCAACCAAGTCTATGCATGGTCATTTAATGGGAGCTACAGGTGCCCTAGAAGCAATTATCACTACGCTGGCTGTCTATAATAATAAATTGCCACCTACGATTAATCTAAGCAATCCAGACCCTGAATGCGATTTAGATTACGTACCCAATGTAGCCAAAACATTGCCTAGACTTAATTATGCAATGTCCAATTCATTTGCCTTTGGTGGCACTGGAGCTTCATTAATATTTAAAAAAATTAATTAATGATGCCGCTAAAGATTTAATCTAAGGCTACCATTTGTCTAAACTCGCCATTTTTGTCTGGTTACTAAATATCATCGTAGATACGTTGGGCCATATGGCGTTTAAACGGGCAGCAATTATTGAACATGATGGCGAATGGGACCGTTGGAAGCAGATGCTGAGCTCATGGCCTTTGATGATTGGCATATTCTGCTTTGGCTTAGAATTCGTTTTATGGCTGATACTGCTATCTATACTGCCGTTATCTATAGGCGTATTGTTAAGCGCGTTTAATACTGTTTCCATTATGATTGCAGGCAGAATAATCTTCAAAGAAATGTTAGATCCTTTAAGGCTAGTTGGTATTGGTCTAATCACTATCGGTGTGATGTTAGTAGGAGGTTACGCATGAGAAAACGTGACTTTTACGCCATAGGCTTTAGTGTACTAATCGTTTTTGACACTCTCACTCAAGTATCAATCAAACTAGCCTCAACCCATGCTGGCGAATTTTCCATGAAAATAGAATGGTTGCTGAAGGTGTTACAGAACCCTTGGTTGTATGCTGCAATGGGCGGTTATTTAGGGGCATTTGGCGCATGGATGACCTTGCTTAAGCGTGCGCCAGTTGGGCCTGCTTTTGCCGCATCACATCTTGGATTAGTCGCCGTACTCGCAATTTCAGTCGCCTACTTCGGTGAACATTTATCTATTATGCAAGTAGTAGGAGCTCTATGCATTGTGCTCGGCATCGTCTTTTTAAGTTTGAGTGAAGCCAAACAACCGCATGCTTAATTGGAGCACAGAACCCCCTCCGACGGCTGGACTACCTTTGACTTGGCATGATTTCCTGCCGCAATCATCCTCATTAGAACAAGATTTAGCCAAATTCCTTTGTAGTGCAGAAAGTCAAATTGAGTGTTCCGGCACTGCAGCCATCATGGTCGCCCTCGCTGCCCTAAAAGTCACCAGCTTAAGGCGTAGTGTAGTAATTCCTGCCTACACCTGCCCCTTTGTGCCACTAGCTATATTGCGATGTGGCCTTATCCCTATACTGTGTGACACTCGAAGTAACCATTTTGATTTTTGCCCAGATGCGCTTGTAAAAGTGTGCGGTGAAGATACTCTAGCCATTATGCCAACCCATCTCGGTGGACGCTTGGCAGACCTAAAAATGGCAACAATCATTGCAAAGAAAGTTGGCGCTTATGTGCTAGAAGATGCAGCACAAGCTTTAGGCGCACGATATCAAGGTCAGTTGGCTGGCACGATAGGTGATATCGGTTGTTACAGCTTAGGCGTTGGAAAAGGACTCACCATTTATGGTGGCGGCGCCATCGTTGCACGTGATGCAAACATGCGTCAACAACTACAAAATACAGCAAAAGAAATTGTACCTATCCAATTTAAATGGGAAGCGCGACGACTACTTGAATTAATAGGTTACTTCGCCCTATACCGTCCAATCGGATTAGGATTAGCTTTTGGTATATCACTGAGGCGAAAACTTAAACAAGGTAAGCTAATAGAGGCAGTTGGTGACGACTGCTCAGCCAACTTCCCATTGCATCGCGTAGGACATTGGCGCAAAGGAATTGGAGCAAGAGCACTAAAACGCTTGCCTGACTTTATTGCGCTGACCCGTGGACAAGCAAAAAAACGTAAAGACCAACTTGCAAAAGTTATAGGTATTAGCGTAATGGATGATGCCGCGGGAGACGAAGGTACTTGGCCGTATTTTCTAGTACTCATGCCCAGCGAACAAGTGCGCGATAAAGTGCTGTCAGAATTATGGTGTGCTGGTCTAGGAGTAGGACGCTTGTTTATTCACGCCCTGCCGGATTACGCATTTCTGGACTTAGCACAACCCGATACACCTAATGCGCGTGACTTTGCAGCACGCACATTAACTATCTCCAATAGCCCTTGGCTCGATGATCAAGATTTTATGAAAATTTGTACAGTATTGGAGCATGCCGTTGCCTAAATATTCGGTGAACTGGGTAGATTCAGAATCTGAAATTGCGCTGGAATTATGGAAAGCCTGCTTTCCTGCTCCCTATGAAGGTCATTGGTGGTATCAAGTCTTGGAGCGTTGTGGCATCCTAGATCAATTCACTTTTTTATATGCTGTAGTAAGCGATAAAACTGGCCCCATAGCCATAGCACCTGCATTTGTCATGAATGTACCTATGCGCCTAGTGTTACCACCAGCATTATTTCCTTTGGCAAATATAGTGGCTTATGTGCTTCCCTCGGCTTTATATCAACGTACACTGTTTATCGGCTCACCTTGTAGCGATGAAGGCCGCGTTGGCATGTTGCCAGGCACGAATAGTCTGGCAGTATTGCAATGCGTAGAACAGGCTATGCTCGTAAAAACAAAACAACTTAAAGCGAGTATGCGAGTATGGAAAGATTTTCCGCAAGCGTACGCTAAAGATTTCTCAAAATTAAGCGCTAGTCTATTTAAATTAGTAAGTTTCCCTGGCACCATGGTCGAATTGCCAAATGCTAGTAAAGAAGGATACTTAACT
>CAIOPD010000072.1 GCA_903860085.1 uncultured Pseudomonadota bacterium | reverse complement strand
GGAGCAGCTGCAAACAGAAATCTTAGCTGATTATGATAAATATGAGTTTCATTCTGCGGTGCAAAAGTTTGTTAGTTTCTGCTCAGAAGATTTAGGCGGTTTCTACTTAGATATTCTGAAAGACAGGTTATATACAGCAGGTGAAAGCTCCCATGCGCGTCGTGCCGCACAAACTACCTTACATCATATTACGCATACTATGATGCGATTAATGGCACCAATTTTGAGCTTTACTGCTAATGAAATTTGGCAAACACTTGGCCTAGATGCAGAAAGTACTGTATTTGAAGATATTTGGTATGCGTTACCCGCACACGGTTTAAGTGACGAGCGTATTCAAGCGTGGAAAACCATTATCACTGCCCGCGGTGAGGCGGCTAAAGAAATTGAGGTGTTACGAGCACAAGGTTTGGTGGGCTCTTCATTGCAGGCCGAACTTGAATTTAATGTACCTACAGAAACCTTTGATGCACTTAATAGCCTAGATGATGATTTACGTTTTGTGATGATTACTTCTAGCGCAAAGGTTTATAAATTGGCAACTGGCGGGGTGACAAAAATTGCTGTCACAGCAAGCCCCCATAGTAAATGTGAGCGTTGTTGGCATTACCGTTCCGATGTAGGCGCAGATTTAGCACACCCAACCATTTGTTCGCGCTGTGTCAGTAATTTGTTTGCTACTGGTGAGGCACGTCATTTTGCGTAATTGGCTAGTCATCAGTGCCCTCGTGGTGGCGTTAGACCTTTATAGTAAACACCTTATACAAGGAGTGTTTGCATATGGAGACCACCTCACCGTGAATAACTTTTTTGATTTGGTGCGTTATCACAACACAGGTGCTGCCTTTAGCTTCTTAGCAAATGCCGGCGGTTGGCAAAAGTTGTTTTTCAGTGGTGTTTCTAGCATAGCAATTACGGTAATTATTTATCTACTAAATAAACACGCAAAGCAGAAACTTTTCTGCGTCGGTTTAGCCTTAGTATTGGGTGGCGCGATTGGTAATTTGTATGACCGCCTGACGCTTGGCTATGTGGTCGATTTTTTATATTTCCACTATGAAAATTTCTACTGGCCAGCATTTAATGTAGCTGATAGTGCTATTTGTGTTGGTGTGGCGCTATTATTCTTAGATGGCTTTATAAAGCCACAGAATGTAGATTCCACAAACTAGTACAGCGCTTGTAGCAATAAGGAGTTAGAGATGCCTGATTGGAAGAAGCTAATAGCAGCCAAAATTGCCCTCGCCAAACGTGGCGCCAAACCTGGAGCAACTAATGCCAACCTACGAGTACCGGCTGGCCAAACAGAAGTGCACAACTTTCCGATTTTAGATTTAGGCATCGTTCCTGAGATTGACACCGAAAATTGGCAGTTACGCATTTATGGTTTGGTGGAACATGAGCTCAATTTAGATTGGGCTGCCTTTCAGCAACTGCCGCAAGTAAACGATATATCTGATTTTCACTGTGTAACGCGCTGGAGTCAGTTAGACATGGATTGGAGTGGCGTATCAGCCCAACATTTACTTATGCTTGCTGCGCCATTAGAAAGTGCTAAATACGTCACCCTTCATGGTTATGATGGTTACACCACTAATATTGATCTAAATGCTTTGTTGGATGACGATGTAATCGTTGCCCATTCTGTATTAGGGAAACCGCTCACTCGCGAACATGGCGGACCAGTGCGTATGGTGGTCCCTAAGCGCTATGCGTGGAAAAGTGCAAAATGGCTGAAATGCATAGAGCTACATGCGGAAGATCGACCAGGTTTTTGGGAGGTGCGTGGTTATCACAATTATGCTGACCCCTGGCTGGAGCAGCGATTTTCTGATCATTAATTGTGACTAAATGGGAGAAAATTTCTTAGCCTCATATATTAAAGTTCACTTAAGCTTTTGATATGCGTCATGGCGCAACGGCCTAGAGCATGAAGTGCATAGCCACCCTCTAAAGCGGAAACAATGCGGCCGTTTGCATGGCGCTGTGCAATATCTTTAAGCACTTCTGTCAGCCATAGATAATCTTTTTCTCGTAATGCTAGACCACCCATATCGTCTTCCCAATGCGCATCAAAGCCTGCTGATATCAGTAGTAGTTGTGGTTGAAAACGCTCTAGTGCTGGCAACCATTGCTCAGTGATTGCTGTGCGGAATTCCTGACTGCCTGTACCAGCCGCCAGTGGGACATTGATAATATGGTTATTACTACTGTCGGCCCCGCAATACGGGTAATAAGGATGCCTAAAGGTTGAGCACAGCATCACGCGCGGGTCATCATGAAAAATATCTTCTGTGCCATCGCCGTGATGTACGTCAAAGTCAGCGATAGCAACCCGTTGCAAACCATAGTGTTCTATGGCGTGTGCCGCTGCTATAGCTATATTATTGAATATGCAAAAGCCTGATGCGCCAGCGCGCCCTGCATGGTGCCCAGGTGGACGGATATTGCAAAATGCATTCTGCATTTCACCGGACATGACTAAGTCTACCCCCTTGATTGTAGCGCCAGCCGCATGTAAAGCTGCACTTAAGGTGTGCGGATTCATGGCAGTGTCATCATCAATTTGCATTAAGCCAGACTGAGGTGATTGATGGAATATGGCGTCTATATAATCATTATTATGTACGCGAGCTAGTTGCTCCTTGCTGGCTCTGGGGGCCTCATAATGCGAAAGAAAATCAAGTAGACCTGAAGCAATTAGCTGGTCTTTAATTGCGTGCATCCGTG
>CAIOPD010000071.1 GCA_903860085.1 uncultured Pseudomonadota bacterium | reverse complement strand
GTCTGCTATCAGGATATTCAATCAAGTAAATTTCACTATCGAAAATTTATAGAAAATACAGATATATCTTATTAATCAATAAGCAAATTGGTCAACAGCGAAGTCACACCAAATCTTAATAAAAAAAGCCGCGCATGCGCGGCTTTTTCGTCATTACAGGCATTAACTACAAAGGCTTATCTAGGCTACCCATAGATTTAGGGTAAGTTACTACGCCCCAAGGCATTTTCTTATCTTGAATTTGCTTGGTTACTTCAAGTTTTTCGACATCAATTACAAACACTGCGTCAGACTTGCCGCAAGCGAGCAGAATTTCTTTGTCATCCGGTGTGAAGCTAAAGTGCCAGCAACGGTTACCCGTAGTGATGTCTTTAATCTTTTCAAAGGTTTTTGCGTCATACACCTCCAGCGCCTTGGCCTTGTTAGCGGCAATAAAAATGCGCTCGCCGTTACGGTCATAAGCAACACCATAAGGTGCGCCACCAGTATCCACTGTGCGTAACACCTTAAATTTCTTGTCCATCACCATGAATTTATTGCTGAACTCTAGGGTTACTATGTAGGTTTTACCATCAGGTGAAACCTTGATGCCACGAGGCCTGTCACCATAATCATGCGTTGGAATAGTTTTGAGTAATTTTCCAGTTTTCATGCTGTGCACAGTCACCGTATTGTCGGCTTCGTTAGTGATCACTAGTTGCTTGCCGTCACGGCTAAATTCAATGCCTTCAGTTTCAGGGCCACCGATAATTTCGCGTACTTTTTTGCCAAGCTTTAAATCCACAATACCAATACGCGCAGGTTCTTTATCGTCATCGGCCTCTTCGGGGGCCGCAGTAGCTACAGCACCTGCTACTGGCGGAGGACCACCTTTAGAGCTCGGTTCGTAGGAAACAAAAGCAAAGTTTCCGCGCACGCGCACAAACTCTGGATTTTTACCAACAGCAATTTGCTTCACCACTTCGTTAGTTGCGGTATCAATGATAGAAATACTCCCATTTTCGCGGGTGGCAACTATCAGCAATTTACCATCTTCGCTTACGGCAAGGCCGCGTGGACCATCAGCCTTAACGTCAATGACAGTGTCAGTGGTTAGCGTGTTTAGGTCGATTACCGTAACGCCCCCGTCCTGATTTGAAACATAGGCTTTTCCGCGGTCAGCGGCTGTGGCACTCGCGTTTAAACAGATCCCCGTTGCGAAAACCATTATCCAATGCGTTAATTTCATGCTTTATTGCTCCTTTTGTCCAATCTTATTTTTTCTTATTTATTAATACTAAGTAAGGCACGCCATGCCGGTTTAGGTTCAATCTAGGTGAATATCCATACTTAACCGACTGTTGGATATAAGCAAGATCTACTCTTGGCTTTTATGTATTAATTTAAAGCGGCTTAGTTTTGATTGGGTATATAGACTAAAAACTAACCCAAAAATAACTTATAGGCAGGGTTTTCAGTTTCATCCCAGTGCGGATAACCTAGTTGATCTAAAAACTCATGGAACTGATTTGTATCAGCCGGTGGCACCTGCATGCCAACCAGCACGCGACCAAAGTCAGCGCCATGATTACGGTAATGGAACAAGCTAATATTCCAGTCGTGGCCCATGGTATCTAAAAATTTCATGAGAGCGCCAGGTTTTTCCGGAAACTCAAATCTAAACACCACTTCATTGGTGGCTTGTGGGGCATGTCCACCTACTAAATGCCGCAAATGCAACTTGGCCACTTCATTATCTGTTAAATCTAATGCGGGTAAGCCTTTAGCTTGAAGAGCCGCGACCAAATTGGTGGCTTCACTAGGGTCGGCAATAGCAACGCCGACAAAGATATGCGCAATTTTTGGATCAGAATATCGGTAGTTAAACTCAGTGATATTACGATCACCCAGCAGATGGCAGAAAGTTTTAAACGCACCCGGCTGCTCGGGAATACTCACAGCTAATACTGCCTCACGCTTTTCACCAACTTCAGCGCGCTCTGCAATAAAGCGCAAGCGGTCGAAATTCATATTCGCGCCAGAAGCGATACCAATCAAGGTTTCGTCCCGCAACTGATTGCGTTTGGCATACTCTTTTATACCAGCAGTTGCGAGGGCGCCAGCAGGCTCTAAAATGCTACGAGTATCTTCAAATACATCTTTAATTGCTGCGCAGATAGCATCATTATCAACTACGATCATTTCATCTACATATTGCTGGCATAAGGCAAAAGTATGCTCGCCGACTTGTTTTACGGCAGCACCATCGGCAAACAATCCCACTTGATCAAGCATAACGCGATGCCCAAGCTTGAGAGATTGCGTCATGGCCTCGGCATCTTTGGCTTCGACGCCAATCACTCTAATTTCAGGGCGCATAGCCTTAATGTAAGCAGCAACGCCCGCCAGAAGGCCACCACCACCTACACAGCAAAATATAGCGTGAATAGGACCTGGGTGTTGGTTAAGTATTTCGAGTGCGATAGTGCCTTGACCGGCAATAACGTCAGGGTCGTCGTAAGGGTGTACAAAAGTAAGGCCTTCAGTTTTTTCTAACTCCTGTGCCCTTGTATAGGCGTCAGTATAACTATCGCCAAAGAGAATCACCTCCGCGCCGCGGCTTTTGACCGCATTGATTTTTATTTGCGGCGTAGTGGTAGGCATCACAATCACTGCTCTGCAACCAAGCTTTTGTGCACTAAGCGCTACACCTTGAGCATGGTTGCCAGCACTGGCTGCAATCACGCCTTTAGCAAGGGTGGCAGCAGGCAATTGCGCCATTTTGTTATAAGCGCCACGTAATTTAAACGAGAACACTGGTTGCATATCTTCGCGCTTTAAAAACACGTTGTTCTGTATGCGTTTAGATAGGTTGGGTTGCAGTTCAAGTGGCGTGATTTTTGCCACGTCATACACGCGTGAGTTTTTTATTTTATTTAAATAATCGTTGATGCTAAGCGTTACTTGAGTCATGGTAAGTATTCAGATGCCTTTGGCAATTTTCATTCAAAGGCCATGCAGTGTATAGTGGTAGATGTTTGTAATTATAAAGAAAATGTAGGGATATAACCAAAATGCAGAAAAATGAAACGAAGTTATCACAAGACGAACTTAAACAACAGGTTGCAAAAGCGGCTGTTGAGTATGTAAAAGGCGGTATTATTGGAGTGGGTACTGGCTCAACGGCCAACTTTTTCATTGATGAGTTAGCTAAAGTAAAACATAAAATCGATGGCGCGGTCGCCAGTTCTGAAGCAACAGCGCAACGCCTTCGTGCGCATGGTATTGAGGTGTTTGACTTAAATAGCGTGGATAGCATGGATATTTATGTCGATGGCGCAGATGAGATTACCGAGCACTTGCATATGATTAAAGGTGGCGGTGGCGCATTAACCCGAGAAAAAATCGTGGCTGCGGTGGCTAAGCAGTTCATTTGTATTTGTGATGAAAGCAAGTACGTTGCGGTGCTGGGTAAATTCCCATTACCAGTTGAGGTATTGCCGATGGCTAAAAGCTATGTAGCGCGTGAACTAGTCAAATTAGGTGGCCAACCAGCGTTACGCAACTTTACTACGGATAACGGCAATGTTATTTTAGACGTGCATGGTTTAAGTATTGCTGACCCGATTGCAATGGAAGCCAAGATCAATCAAATCGTCGGCGTAGTCACTAATGGTTTGTTTGCCGCTCGCCCAGCGAACGTATTGTTGCTGGCTACTGCGGATGGCGTTAAAACTTATAAAAAATAATTAGTATTTCTGTTGCTGTGGGCTAGTATATTAAGTCTGAAATACTGTTGTCATAATTGACCATTAGTATGGGAAGTTAGAGTAGTTAAAATTTAAGCGGTATCATTAGTAAAATTCCCAAGGAAGCATGATGCAAACTGAACATACCTTTAAGCAATACGACGCCGAATTAGAAGCGGTACGTGCCAAAGTACTTGAAATGGGTGGCTTAGTTGAGCTACAAATCGTACAGGCGTTAGAAGCGTTGGTAAAACTTGACACTAATCTTGCCAAAGAAGTCATGGTTAATGACAAGCGTGTGAATACACTTGAAATCGAAATTGATGAAGATTGCAGCCATATTATTGCTCGCCGTCAGCCAGCTGCTGGTGATTTACGCATGGTAATGATGATGGTAAAGACCATTACCGACCTGGAGCGTATTGGTGACGAGGCGACTAAAATCGCACGTACTGCACAGAAAATTTACGATGAAGATCGCATGTATAAGCCACGTTTCAACGAAATTAAATCGATGGTGGCTTTAGTGCGCGATATGTTGCGTACTGCCCTAGATGGTTTTGCACGTTTAGATGTTAGTAAAACGGTTGAAGTGGCTAAGCAGGATGAATTGGTAGATGAGCAATTTCGTGCGGCCATGCGTCAGCTCATTACCTTTATGTTAGAAGATCCGCGGACTATATCAATGTCATTGGAAGTGTTGTTTGTGGCTAAAGCTATTGAACGTATCGGTGATCATGCTAAAAACATCGCAGAATATGTGGTGTATATGGTAAAAGGCATTGACGTACGACACAGTTCTTTAGAAGATATCGAGCGCGAAACACAGCAATCAGTAGCATAAGCAGCACCCAATAAAAAAGCGCTGATTTTCAGCGCTTTTTTATTGTAAGTAAGCTTTATTTTCTAGTCAGCTTTGGGAGGAACATAACCCTGAGCAGTGTCAGCACCCTCACCGAAAAAGTATTTTTCAGTTTGTTCGGTTAAGTATTTCCGAGCAGATTGATCGGCTAGGCTGAGGCGATTTTCGTTGACCAGCATGGTTTGCTGTTTAAGCCATGTTGCCCAAGCTTCTTTAGAAACGTGCGTATAAATGCGCTTGCCTAATTCGCCTGGGTAAGGTGGGAAGTCCATGCCGTCGGCTTCTCTGCCTAATTTAATACAATTGACTGTACGTGCCATAATTTACCTAATGTAATGTTGCCAAACCGTAATGATAGCGCATGTTAAAATAAGCGCATTAAAAATCTAGGCTTTATATTTAAAAGCCTATTATAAAAGAGAGCCTTTGATGCAAACCACGACTAATAAACCAGACAGTAAAGCTAAAAAAATGCCAGCGTCTAAACACTTGGCGACTAGTCCGTTCAAAGGTAAAACTGGTGTGCGCAGGTTAATTAATGCCTGCGGGTATTCTCTTGAAGGTTTCGTGGCAGCCTTTAAACATGAGGATGCATTTCGTCAAGAGGTTTTTCTCGCCATTGTATTGATTCCATTAGCATTTTATTTGGGTAAAAGTGCGATAGAGCAAGCATTGATGGTAGCAAGTGTTTTGCTGTTATTAATTGTGGAGTTATTAAACTCAGCGATTGAGGCGGCCGTAGACCACACATCAACTGAACATAACTCCCTCGCCAAGCAAGCCAAGGATATTGGAAGCGCAGCAGTATTTTTAGCACTAACGATATTGGCTACAACTTGGGGATTATTGCTACTAGGCTAGCTCGACCAAAGCCTTAACCTCCGCACTAAAAATCGCTTCGCAAACCAATCGTCACAGAGCGCGCGCCTTGCGGTGCAATATCCTTCAAAAATGAAGCAGAATCACGAATATCTTGATTGAGTAAGTTGTTGGCTTTAGCAAATAACTCAATGTTAACCTTGGTGGGCAACTTGTAAGTTACTAGCGCGCTCACATTGGTGTAACCGTTAGTGGCTAATTCATTGGTGGCTATACGCTCTTGTGCAAAAGCATGTAATACATTCAGTCGCGCACCTAATTCATTCTTCTGATACTGCAAGCCTGCACCTAATCTAAGCGGCGCAATGCGCGGTAACGCTTCACCAGAAGTTAAGTTCGTCGCGCGAACATAATCGCCAGTCAGTTTTAAGTCAATATTGTCATTAAGGTTAAACTTTCCTTCAGTTTCAAATCCCCTGAAGCTTGCTGCTACTTCGGTGAATTGCGCTAACGGCAAAGCAGAGCTTGGACCCTTAAGTCCTGTATCAAGTAAACCAATAAAGCTACTGAATTTAGTGTAATAAGGCCCAGCACTAAATGAATTTTTCCCATCCTTCCAACGAATTTGCGCATCAACGCCATTTGAACGTTCTAGAGAAAAATTGGGATTTCCAACTTCATACTGACCGGTGGCTAAGTGAGCTCCATTGGCATATAGCTCAAAGTAACTTGGCGCTCGCTCGTTGTGTGAAAGGTTGCTAGCCAATGACCAATTAGGCGTGAACGTATAAAGCGCTCCTAATGCATAGCTTGTGGGGTTGAAGCTTGCGTTTTGTGCGCTAGAATTTTTAGACCAAGCACTAGCATCTGCCGTAGTATATTCTGTGCGACCACCTAAGCTAAATTTGAATTCGTCTACCGGTAGCTCTTCATAAAAATACAGCGCTTTGCTTTGCGTGTTCGTACTCGGCACAAATGCTTCAGCGCCGAGAGCTTCAAAGGAGGTGTTTTGAAATTGCAGACCGATTACACCGCTTATATTTCCAATTTTGGCATGACCAGCTTCTAATGAACCTTCAATGCCACTGTTTTTGAATGTAGTGCCGACAACGCCAGTATTAATTTCTTGGTGTTGATAGTCGGTGTGCGCTAAGCGGAATTTCACGCGATTAATGACGCTACTTAAATCGGTGAATTCAGAGGCAATATCCCAGCGCTGGCTTTTCATATCGATACGCACATTTTCTTCTGCGACCGTGCCGTAATTGCTATTAAAACCAGAATAAGAAGCCCCCAGGTAGCCGTTATCAAGCGTGAGTGACGCGCCTAATGCACCGCCGTCGCTAGTGGCACTGCTATTTTTCAGGGTGCCACTATTGGTTTGAAGTGTGCGGTCGGCAAGTGCTTTGCGATTCGATACGGCAAAACCAGGAATGTTTAAATCATTGGTTTTGCGAGCATATGCATCCGCGTGTATGGCTATTTGACCATTACCAACGTCGACCACGCCAGCCATATTACTTTCATTGGCCGCCCCACCTAGGCGAGCTTCAGTTCTGCCAGTGACACCTTCTAATTTTTCAGTGGGAATGCGATGATCAACTGCATTGACCACGCCACCAACAGCACTGCCACCATAGAGTAAAGCGGCAGGGCCACGAATCACATCAACCTGCTCAATTACTAATGGGTCTATTGAAACGGCATGATCAAAACTTAAGCTAGAGGCATCGACCACGCCCACCCCATTTTGCAGAATACGTACACGTTCCGCATCAAGACCGCGGATGACTGGGCGCGAAGCATTGGGACCGAAGTTAGTGGAGCTGACGCCTGGAATGCCGTTAAGGGTTTCACCTAATGTACTTTCGCGTTTAAGTGATAGCTCACGCCCATTTAATATGGTTACTGGCACAATTAGCTGGTCAGCATCCAAGCCTAACGGATTGCCCGTGACGGCCACTGAGGGCAATTCAATCCGTGTCGTTTCATCGGCAAAACTTACGGGGCTAGTTAATCCAGACGTAATAAGCAAAAACAATAGGTTACAAATTAGTTTAGGCCACAATAACCCATGCGGTTTGGGGAGTGATTTATTCATGAAGGTCTCGCAAAGTAACGGAGAATTGGCCAAAAAAACTGCCAAAAATAGCGCTTAAGCTCTGGTGAGCTGGGCGCAAGTACTAAGAGTTAAGCGAGAACTGGAGGTGCGCGTGCGCTGTAAGCGCGAGGATTGCTTGCTGTATTGCTATCGAAACAAAGGCGGGTAGGTGAGTTTTGGGTTGAGGTTATCGTGAAAGCGATGATACTGCTAGTAACCGCATGGCCTAATTCAGCATAACCTAAACATTTCGCACAACTGTGGTTATGACTAGACTGATTGCTTGGGCTGGTATTCTTGCTGTGATTTTGCTGTGATTTTGCTGTGTATGTTCTGCATTCGCTTCAACGTAATGCGAGAGTTCATGGCTAACTGCAGCGATTTGGGCTAAGCCAAACGACGCAACTAGTGATAATGTGAGTATTAAACGACGCAACATGAGGCAAATAATAACAGAAACTTAGGCGTTGCCGCCCAAATTAAAAAGGCCGCAACTGCGACCTTTTTAAACGACACGATTTAAACTTCAGTATGGTTTAGCTACTAAAGTTAGCGCTAGCAAAATCCCAGTTCGCTAATGACGTTAAAAATGTTTCTACATATTTAGGACGCGCATTGCGGTAGTCAATGTAATAAGCATGTTCCCATACATCAATCGTTAATAATGCTTTATCACCTGTCGTTAGTGGCGTGCCGGCAGCGCCCATATTGACGATATCAACAGAGCCGTCAACTTTTTTTACCAACCAAGTCCAGCCTGATCCAAAGTTACCTACTGCTGAAGTTTGAAATGCTTTTTTGAAGTCTTCAAATGAGCCCCATTTAGCATTGATTGCATCAGCTAAAGGGCCTGTCGGAGCACCACCACCATTAGGTTTCATGCTACTCCATAAGAAGGTGTGGTTCCAAATTTGTGCCGCATTGTTATAAATGCCAGCAGCAGATTTTTTAATAATTTCTTCTAAGCTGCTAGTTTCAAACTCAGTGCCCTTAATTAGGTTATTAAGGTTAGTGACGTAAGTTTGATGGTGTTTGCCGTAGTGAAACTCTAGGGTTTCTTCTGAGATATGTGGGGCTAGTGCGTTTTTAGCATAGGGCAAAGCAGGTAATGTATGTTCCATGGTATTTCCTTAAGAGGGGTTGAATAGAATTTTAGATAGTCCGTTAATGACCAATTGGGCATAAACAAATTCACTGCCGCGCACTCATTTTTTAGCGCGTGGATGGGCTTTATCGTAAATCGTAGCTAAATGCTGAAAATCGAGATGCGTGTAGATTTGGGTGCTACTGATATTGGCGTGGCCGAGCATTTCTTGCACTGCGCGTAAATCTTGGCTAGATTGTAGCACATGGCTTGCGAAGCTATGCCTAAGTATATGTGGGTGTATATTTGAGTTGACACCCTGTTTGATAGCCCAGCCTTTCATTCGGTATTGCACTGCGCGAGGCGTGATTCTGCGTCCTTGCTGGGTAACAAATAAGGCCTTGGCATATGGCTCGTCTATGGCAATCAGCGCACGTTGCTGTAACCAAATTTGAATAGCGTTGATGGCGTGGCTACCAATGGGCACAATGCGAGTTTTATTACCTTTACCCGTCACAGTCACAGTACCATCTGCAAAATCCAGCATATCCAAATCTAAATTCACCAGCTCTGCTAAGCGTAATCCCGATGAATAAAACAATTCCAAAATGGCATGGTCACGTTGTTCTAATATGCCGTCGCCAGCAATTTCCACAAACCTCACTGCTTGGTCAACCGATAGTGCTTGTGGCAAGGATTTTGCCGTTTTTGGTGCGCGTAACCCCATGACTGGGTTTTGTGTAAAACCTTGGTGGTGAATTAAATATGCATAAAATCCTCGCCACGCAGACAACGCTCTAGCGATACTTTTGCCACTCAATCCGCGGCTATTAAGTGTGGAGATAAAGCGTCTAATCTGTGCACTTTGTATAGTAGCTAAGCTATCAATATCTAGGCCAGCCTGCACAACCAGCGATTCCAAAAGTGCTATATCTCGGGCATAGTTTTTGCAGGTGAGCGCGCTTAGACCTCGCTCAAAAGTTAAATGCTGAAGGTAGTCTTTGAGATGCTTCACTAGGTTTTATCCCTAGTACTTTAAATATGGCGCGTCAATGCTGCGCTAATTAGCTCACCGATTAAGCTAAGATACATCGTCCCCATATCTGCCTTAAAGCGCTGTTCATCTTGTGCGGCTAATATAAGTACGCCACTTGCTTGCGAATTCCCCGGTACTAGATAAAGTGGAATGAACGCAAACGACATTAAATCTCCATTTAATAAATCTTGAGCCACTTCAGGTTTAGCGCCACAAAATGGCTGATTTAAACTGATTGCCCAGTCGCTAAAAGCGGGTTCCATTTTTGTAAATGCGTCATCTTGGGCTAAATCACTGTTGCTGGGTTGTACCCATAAGCGCAGCAATGATTGGGTGACTCCAAAGTCTTGTTGCAAGGTTTGTGCGATGAGTTTTTGCAGATCAATAAAGTTAAGGCTGCCAATTAATTGCACGCTTAAATTATGTACCTTGCTACTAGTGGTGTCGTTTTGTTGGGCCGACTCTATCATTTGTGCCAACATCGCCTCTAGCACACGAATTTTGTCACGTTGCGCTAACTGCTGACGTTCAGCCAGTGATATTGCACCATTGCCATGAGGGCTGGGCAAATAGATTTCAGTAAGCAAGCTCGCATGTTGCTCAAAAAAATGACTATGACTACGTAAAAATTGACTGACTTGATCTGCGGTCACGGCGTTGCTTTGTGCGGGGCTATCTTGTTGCATGACTATCCTTTTTAATTTCGTACTTTTAGCTATGCTGATTTAATTCTTTATTGGTAAGGTTATGCTGCCTGTAAACACGGTCACTGCAGGACCAGTCATCATCACCGCAGAATTGCCACCTTGCCATGCAATTTTTAATTCTCCGCCACGCGCTTTGACCGATACGGGCGATACCAATCGCCCCCATACTATGCCAGCAACTACCGCGGCGCAGGCGCCAGTGCCACAAGCTAATGTTTCACCGCTACCGCGTTCAAATACTCTTAATTTAATATGGTGCGTATCCATTATTTGCATAAAACCCGCGTTTACCCGCTGCGGGAAGCGTGGGTGTAATTCAATTTGTCTCCCCATACGCTCTACAGGAGCGGAATCAACATTCTCTACAATTTGCACCGCATGTGGGTTGCCCATGGAGAGTGCGGCAATCATGACTGACTCATCGCCAATATTCAATTCATAGCTAGTGGCAGTGCCATCTGCAATAAACGGAATATCCGCAGGCGCAAATTTTGGTGCACCCATGTCCACCGTGACCAAGTCATGTTCTTCTAATTTTGGTGTAATAATACCACTGGCAGTTTCTACGCTAATTTCGCGTTTTGAGCTTAATTTCTGCTCATAGACAAAGCGCGCAAAACAGCGTGCACCGTTACCGCATTGTGACACTTCGCTTCCATCAGCATTAAAAATGCGGTATTTAAAATCAGCGATTTTTGAAGTTTCGACCAAGAGTAGCTGGTCAAAGCCGATGCCAAATTGGCGGTTGGCTAGGGCTTGAATTTGTTGAGGCGTCAGACTTACCGACTGATTAATGGCATCAATCACCATAAAATCATTTCCTATGCCATGCATTTTAGTGAATTGTAATTTCATTTGTTTATTATAAGATGCCCAAGCTCGGAGATAGCGGTTTATTAATTATTTATCTGCTTATTATTGAATAAGTTAGGTAGAATGTCGGCCTAGACATTGACCTGATTTTCATGCTTCAGCCTTTAGTATGAGAGTCACTTCATTTTTATTGTTAATTACTCAAGGCGCACAATGAACGAATATCTATTTACTTCAGAATCGGTTTCTGAAGGTCACCCAGACAAGCTTGCAGACCAAGTATCCGATAGCATTTTAGATGCTATCTTAACCCAAGATCCTAATGCACGTGTTGCTGCCGAAACGTTGGCCAACACTGGTTTAATCGTATTGGCCGGTGAAATTACCACCACAGCCAATGTTGATTATATTAAAGTTGCACGCGAAACTATTAAGCGCATCGGTTATGACAATACTGAATATGGTATTGATTACAAAGGCTGTGCAGTTTTAGTTGCTTATGACAAACAATCGCCAGATATCGCCCAAGGCGTTGATAACGCTGATGATGATCCGCTTGATCAAGGGGCTGGCGACCAAGGATTAATGTTTGGCTATGCGGTGGCTGAAACGCCACAGTTAATGCCTTTGCCAATTTGGCTTAGTCACCGGTTGATGGAGCGTCAGGCGCAATTGCGTAAAGATGGCCGTCTACCATGGTTGCGTCCAGATGCTAAATCACAGGTCACCGTTCAGTATGTGGATGGCAAGCCATACAAAATTGATACTGTGGTTCTTTCTACACAGCACGCCCCAGAAATGTCATTGGAAGCAATTCGTGAAGCAGTGATTGAAGAAATCATTAAACCTATGTTGCCCCAAGAGCTGATCAAGGGCGAGATTAAGTACTTGGTCAATCCTACGGGCCGTTTTGTTATTGGTGGCCCACAAGGCGATTGCGGTTTAACCGGTCGTAAAATCATAGTGGATACCTATGGTGGTGCTGCGCCACATGGTGGTGGTGCTTTTTCTGGTAAAGATCCATCAAAAGTAGATCGTAGTGCAGCTTATGCTGGCCGTTACGTCGCTAAAAATATCGTGGCTGCTGGTTTGGCTTCACGCTGTTTAGTTCAAGTGAGTTATGCCATTGGTGTTGCTCGCCCAACTTCAGTAATGATAGAAACTTACGGTACTGGCAAAGTTTCTGACGAAGTGCTTAGGCAATTAGTGTTAGAGCATTTTGATTTACGCCCAAAAGGTATCGTTAAAATGTTGGATCTATTGCGTCCGATTTATACAAAAACAGCGGCTTATGGACATTTTGGCCGTGATGAGCCTGAGTTTACTTGGGAAGCTACCGATAGAGCTGAAGCATTAAAAGCTTCAATTTAGCCCTATGACTTGCGCAGTGCTATCACAGCGCTGTGCAAGTATTTAGTTGTGTAGGCTAGACAATGAAAATTGTGCCTACCAAGTCTGTTTAGGTGTGTTTATACGCGAGCCACAAGGCCCGTTGCTTGAGTACGCTTTCTGGGCCTAACTAGTTAAAAGTATTAGGCACAGGTCATGAAAACCTAGTTTCAATGAAATTCAGTTTGTCATCACCTTGGTGCGAAAAAAAATATCACGTATAATGCCGACTATTCCGAGGAGCGTTGCGAGAGACTTCTCCCAGGCTCGGAATATGTTTTAACGGCGCTCACCATTATTAACCGTGCCGGGCACGGGATTTGGGTGAGATTAGCGTTATAACTTATCTTGTTTTAGTACACCCCTTCCCTCCGGTCACACATTCAAGGATATAAAATGAATACTGTGACTGACTTAAAATTTAAAGATTACATTGTTGCCGATATCAGTTTGGCAGCCTTTGGCCGTAAAGAAATTGCGATTGCAGAAACAGAAATGCCAGGATTAATGGCGATTCGTGAAGAGTTTGCCAAAGCACAACCACTAAAAGGCGCGCGCATCACTGGCAGTCTACATATGACGATTCAAACAGCGGTGCTAATTGAGACGCTAAATGACTTGGGTGCAGACGTCCGTTGGGCATCATGCAATATCTACTCAACTCAAGACCATGCTGCTGCTGCGATTGCAGATGGCGGCACGCCAGTTTTTGCCATTAAGGGCGAAACCTTGACCGAGTATTGGGATTACACCCATCGCATTTTTGAATGGCCTGCCAATCAAGCCGGACAAGCACAATACACCAACATGATTTTGGATGATGGAGGCGATGCTACCTTATTGCTGCATCTTGGTACGCGTGCTGAAAAAGATTTATCAGTAATTGCTAAACCGAGCAGTGAAGAAGAAATCTGCCTATTTGATGCAATTAAAGCTAAATTAAAAATTGATCCAACTTGGTATTCAACGCGCTTAGCCCAAATTATCGGCGTAACCGAAGAAACTACTACGGGCGTGCATCGTTTGTATCAAATGCATAAAGAAGGCAAGCTTGCTTTCCCTGCAATCAACGTAAATGACTCAGTAACCAAATCAAAATTTGATAATTTATATGGCTGCCGTGAATCTTTAGTGGATGCAATTAAACGTGCAACTGATGTGATGATTGCGGGTAAGGTTGCGGTAGTTGCCGGTTACGGTGATGTTGGTAAAGGCTCAGCTCAAGCTTTACGTGCTTTATCAGCCCAAGTTTGGGTTACTGAGGTGGATCCTATTTGTGCGTTGCAAGCGGCAATGGAAGGCTACCGTGTAGTGACTATGGATTACGCAGCTGAACATGCTGATATCTTTGTGACAGCTACTGGTAACTACCATGTGATCTCACATGCACATATGGCTAAAATGAAAAACCAAGCAATCGTCTGCAATATTGGCCACTTTGATAACGAGATTGATGTAAGCTCACTTGAGAAATATGAGTGGGATGAAATCAAGCCACAAGTGGATCATGTGATATTCCCAGATGGCAAGAAAATCATCTTGTTAGCAAAAGGCCGTTTAGTCAATTTAGGTTGCGGTACGGGTCACCCAAGCTATGTAATGAGTTCATCATTTGCTAATCAAACTATTGCGCAAATTGAGTTATTTACACAAACTGCCAATTACCCAGTGGGTGTTTACACCTTGCCTAAACATTTGGATGAAAAAGTAGCAGTACTGCAATTGAAAAAACTCAATGCGCAGTTGACAACTTTAACTGACGAACAAGCCGCTTACATTGGGGTGCAGAAGCAAGGGCCTTACAAGCCAGATACCTATCGCTATTAATAGGTGTGCAGGCAATTGCGTTAAAGGATTAGCCACATGAAATTATTGGTAATATGGATGTTAAATGCTCTCGCCTTATTGGCGGTGGCGTATTTTGTTCCTAATATTCATCTGGCTGGGTT
Source organism: uncultured Pseudomonadota bacterium (assembly GCA_903860085.1). Taxonomy (GTDB): domain Bacteria; phylum Pseudomonadota; class Gammaproteobacteria; order Burkholderiales; family Methylophilaceae; genus Methylotenera. Next base: position 41,470 of record CAIOPD010000071.1, on the reverse strand, counting down.
CAGTGCCGCATTAATTGCATCTTTGGTAATCGGCTTCGTCAACATGTTGATTAAGCCGATTTTAGTGATTTTGACTTTACCAATTACTATCTTGACGCTAGGGCTATTTATCTTAGTAATCAATGGGATACTTTTTTATGCCGTAGGTAATTGGCTGGTAGGTTTTGAAGTCAAAACCATGACGGCTGGAATCTTAGGGGCACTAGCTTATAGCGTAATTTCCTGGTTGTTAGCAGCCATTTTTATTGATAATAAAAAAGACTAATACATGACAATAGCTCCGATTAGCTTCGAGTTTTTCCCGCCTAAAACGACTGAAGGCGTAGAGAAGCTACGTGAAACGCGCCTTCAGTTGGCAAAATTTAAACCTGAGTTTTTCTCCGTTACCTTTGGCGCTGGCGGCTCTACGCGCGATCGCACCATGGAAACCGTGTTTGAAATTCAACAAGAAGGTTTTTCAGCTGCGCCACATATCTCGTGCGTTTCATCAAGCAAGGCTGAAATTCGTGCGTTATTACAAGCCTATCAAGCGCAGGGCATTAAACGTTTAGTGACTTTGCGCGGTGATGTGCCCTCAGGCGAAGTGTGTGTTGGTGATTTTCGTTATGCACTCGATTTAGTTGAATTCATTCGCGCGGAAACTGGCAATCATTTTCATCTAGAAGTGGCAGCCTATCCTGAATTTCATCCTGAAGCCAAAACACCAGCGGCCGATATATTTAATCTTAAGCGCAAGATTGATGCAGGAGCCAACTCAGCGATTACGCAGTATTTCTATAATGCCGACGCTTATTTTAGATTTATGGATCAATGTGCAGCGGCAGGGATTGATGTGCCTATTGTGCCTGGTATTATGCCCATTTATAACATTACCCAACTAGCGCGTTTTTCTAATATTTGTGGGGCTGAGATTCCGCGATGGTTGAAAATGCGACTAGAGGAGTATGGTGATGATATGGCTTCACTGCGTTCGTTTGGCGTTGATGTGGTGAGCGAGTTGTGCGCGACCTTGCAGGCCGTTGGCGTGCCAGGTTTACATTTTTACACCTTGAATCAAGCCGGAATTATCAGCAGCATTATTCAAAATATTAACGAATAAGACTTGCGCTAAAGCCACACGTTTTTGCGCAAGCCTATACGGGTATCAACAATTTAAGTTAAGAATAAAAGCCGATGCTACTAATGTAGTGTCGGTTTTTGTTTATTAAGCAAAGCGTCTTCAATAAACAAATATTCTTTTGTTTTATCTGGTCCAGACTTGCTAGCTCCCCAAGTGGTCATCAGCACAATCCACCGCATCTCTTCAATGCCAATTTCTGGCTGGGGTAAGTTCATCGCTAGTTCAAGCACCAACTCGCGTTGTGTGGTATTGAGTATCTTGGCTTGCACCAAAAATAAAACAAAACCGATACTTTCACCACTGATTTTTTTTAATTCATCGTTGGTAAAAATTCGGGTGCTGACATGGTGGGCTTTTTCGTAGATATCTGGTTGGTCAGCCATAAGCTCAAGCTGATTAAACCAATTAAATGCACCGTCAATATCTTGCTCATCAAATCCTGCGGCAAACAATTCGCTCGAAAGCGTACTTTCGTCAGGTCTAAAATGGGTATCAATGTAGTTTTCAAACATATAAACCAATACTTCAAACATAGCTTGTATCCTTAAATAAAATATTTTTGAATAAAGTACTTTTAAATTAAGTGTGATGGTTTATGCATAGTGCTTAAATGACAGAATATGAAGCATTCTGTATTGCAAATCTAACTACATAATCTTTTGATATTGTCCGCCCTTTTAGGCTAGCGATACTCCCTATAAATTCATGTAACCTTAGCATGGATCAAACTTCGCTCACCGTCAAGCGGCTTAGCAGCAATTAGTTGCCAACCAAATTTGTTCATCGCCCATAGGCGTCATAAGCTAGCTGTTCAATTTGTCGTCAGTTGGAGTCTCTATGGCATTTGTTTGCATCAAACTTAAATGCGATAAATTGAGATCTTCAATAATATCTTGCAGGTTATCCACCAGTTTGGCGCCTTGCTTTATTAATTGATGGCAACCTTTTGAAGTAGGAGAATGGATGGAGCCTGGAATTACAAATACTTCACGGCCCTGTTCTGTAGCTAGTCGGGCTGTGATTTGTGAACCACTTTGCAGACTGGCTTCAACTACTAAACAGCCTAGGCTTAGACCGCTAATCAAACGATTCCGTCTTGGAAAGTTTTGTGGTTTTGATGTTTCGCCCAAAGCGAACTCTGAGATTAGCAGTCCATGTTTAGCTATTTGGTGAGCTAAATCAAGGTGCTTGGATGGGTAAACAATATCTAAGCCGGTAGCAGTTACAGCGATGGTAGATCCGTTGGCTTGCATTGCGCCACGATGTGCCGCGCCATCGATACCTAACGCCAAACCACTTACGATGCAAAGGCCGAAGCTAGAAAGGCCTTTGGCAAAAGCTTCCGCATTTTCTTTACCTTGTGTCGTAGCGTTGCGACTGCCAACGATAGCGATGCTAGGTTGGTTTAAAAGCTCCAACTTGCCTTTGGCATAGAGAACTGGGGGTGGGTCAGTTATTTCAAGTAGTGATTTTGGGTAGTGTGAGTCGGCTAAGGTCACTAGAAAATTATTCTCTAGCGACAACCATCGCATAGATTCTGCCAAAGTCTCTTCATTTACACCGCGGCTAATCTCAGTAGCAATATGATCGGCAACTACAGCTTTTAATTGCTGGAAACTTGCCGCATAAATATTACGCGGATTGCCAAACACTTTGAGCAGTTCACAAAAGGTTTGCGCACCTAAACCATCGATTTTACTTAAGCCAATCCACAAGGTTTTCTCTGCGAGATCCTCGCTTTTGTTAATATTCATATAGTGGAAATTAAATGTAGATTTTTAGTTTGGATGTGATTTAACTCCACCACTTTACACCATGGCAAAGAACTATCAAGGCAGTTAACTAATATTCCCAGCAAGACATCATCTTTGGTCGCCAAGTGGCGATATTCATGCTCATTTTTAAGGCGGTCTTCTCCTGCATAAGCGCCAAAGCTTATGCAACAAAACATGAGCAGCGCTATAATGTGGATATACATATGTCGATAGCCTTAGTTAAACATGTGTGGCAAAACGGTATTATTGAGTGAAATTTATCACGTTATTAATTCGCTTATAAAATTTTTAAAGAAATAAATAGAGTACATATGGCAATTTTAAATATTCTTAATTATCCAGACCCGCGCCTACATACGGTAGCTAAACCAGTAATAGAAGTGGATGCAAAAATTCGTCAATTAATCAACGATATGGCAGAGACCATGTACGATGCGCCAGGCATAGGCTTGGCAGCAACGCAGGTTAATGCGCATATCCAATTACTCATTATTGACACAAGTGAGACAAAAGATAAATTACAGGTGTTTATTAACCCTAAAATTATTGCTAGTAGTGGTGAGCAAGATTATGAAGAGGGTTGCTTATCTGTGCCCGGAATCTATGAAAATGTAACAAGGGCGGAGAAAGTGACAGTTGAAGCCCTCAACCATGAAGGTCAAAAATTCACATTGAAAGCACATGGTTTATTGAGCGTCTGTATCCAACATGAAATAGACCATTTATTGGGAAGAGTCTTTGTGGAGTATTTATCTCCGCTTAAACGCAATCGTATTAAAAGTAAAATGCTTAAGCAGCTTCGTGATAATGAACCTACAAAACAACACCACAACAATATTTAAGGATCGTACTTGAAAATTATTTTTGCTGGTACGCCAGAGTTCGCGGTTCCTGCGCTAGCAGCCCTAATTGCTGCTGGACATGAAATTGTAATGGTACTTACACAACCCGATCGGCCTGCCGGACGCGGTATGAAGCTAAAAGCCAGTCCAGTTAAATTATTAGCCGAGCAACACCAGATTACAGTCTTTCAGCCAGCCACTTTGAAAGATGCTGAGGTGCAAGAACAAATTGCTGCGACGCATGCTGATGTGATGATTGTTGCCGCCTATGGTCTTATTATCCCCACAGTTATCCTGCATATGCCGCGTTTTGGTTGTTACAATATCCACGCCTCTTTATTGCCGCGCTGGCGTGGTGCAGCGCCGATTCATCGATCAATATTAGCTGGCGACATCGAAACTGGTGTGACTATTATGGAGGTCGTGCCGGCCTTGGATGCTGGCGCCATGGTGAGTCGAGGCGTAGTTGCGATTACTAACACAGACACTACGCAGATTTTACATGATGCCTTAAGTTTAGTTGGCGCCAAGCTCATGGTAGAGGCTATAGCAACTTTAGAGAAAACTGGAAAACTGCCTGCCACGCCGCAGGATGAGTCTTTGGTGACCTATGCACATAAGTTAGATAAATCTGAAGCTGCGATTGATTGGCATAAAAGTGCGACTGAAATATCACGCCAAGTGCGTGCGTTTAATCCTTTTCCAGTCGCCCAAAGCCAGCTCAAGGGAGAGGTTTGTCGTATTTGGATGGCGGTCGCAGAGTCTGGTCATGGCGAGCCCGGTGAAGTTGTTGCGATTGATTCCGGCATTTTGGTTGGTTGTGGCGATGGTTTGTTGAGAATTACGGAGCTACAAGCACCCGGAGCCAAGCGTCTAGACGCAGAAGTCTTTGTGCAAAGCCGAAATTTAGCTGTAGGCGATATATTTACTGCTGCAGGCTAACTCAGCATAAAAAACCAAGCGATCAACTTATCAAGTAAAATCAACACCTAACCAATAGGTATTCATTTTTAAGAAAGTTCTCTTTGTATATATCCCAACAAATCGCCGCCAATGCTGTTAACCAAGTCTTGTCTGGACGCAACTTAACCTTAGCGTTACCCGCTGCTCTTGCCGCGTTTCCTGATGCCACACCACAGCAACGTGGCGCCGCTCAAGATCTAAGTTATGGCACATTGCGCTTTTATGGTGAAATTGAAGCTTACTTAACTCAGCTTTTAGAAAAACAGCTCACCGATGACCGTATACATGCTTTGCTGTTGGTGGCAGTTTTTCAACTGTTGCATGATAAAGCCGATGCATTTACCGTTGTCAATCAAGCTGTACATGCGGTTAGTGAGCTAAAAAGACCAGCAGCCAAAAGCTGGGCAAAAGGTTTGGTCAATGCGATTTTGCGTAATTTTTTACGCCAAAAAGAGCAGTTGGCGGGCGCATTAAAAACTAGCGAAGTCGCAACTTACTCTTATCCGCAGTGGTGGATTAACAAACTCAAAATTCAGTATCCTCAGCATTGGCAGGGCATATTAGAAACTGGCAATCAGCATCCACCGATGACCTTACGCGTTAATACAAAAAAAATTAGTATTAACGATTACATCCAATTATTAACGCGCCAAGACATAGAGTCTAGTGTGATTGGCCCTCAGGCTGTGACTTTAAGTCGTCCACAATCGGTAGAAAAAATTCCTGGTTTTACTGACGGTATTGTTTCTGTGCAAGACTATGGAGCACAACTTGCGGCACACTTATTAGATTTAGAAGTCAATTCGCGTGTTCTGGATGCTTGTTGCGCTCCTGGCGGAAAAACTGGGCATATACTTGAGTTAGCCAACGTGAACATGACTTCACTTGATAGCGATGAGGCTCGCCTGCAGCGGGTGCAAAGTAATCTAGATCGCCTGCAATTAAGGTCTAATTTAATTGTGGGTGATGCTGGCTCTGCTAGTTGGTGGGACGGCGTGGTATTTGATAGAATTTTGGCTGATGTGCCTTGTACGGCTTCCGGCATCGTGCGCCGTCATGTTGATATTAAATGGTTACGTCGAGAGGCTGATATTCCTTCTTTTGCTGCGCAACAAGCGAAAATTCTACCGAGTTTATGGCAGATGTTGGCAAAGGGTGGTAAATTGCTCTATGTAACTTGTTCAATTTTTAATGAAGAAAATCAGGGGCAGGTGGACAAGTTCTTGTTAAATAATGCGGATGCCAAGCAAATACCATTTGAGCTTCCAATTGGCCATCCCCAAAGTAGTATTACGAACATTAATGGACAGCTTATTCCTTCAACAGCTCATGACGGCTTTTTTTATGCATTGCTACAAAAAAACTAAACAACTTTTGTGCATTTGCCTGTTGGCCTTCCTAGCCACCAGCGCCAACGCCGCCAGTAGTAGTTTAAATATAAGAAGCGCAGATCTAGTCGCGCTCGAGGACGACTACGTACTTAATGCTGATGTAGATGTGAAGTTTACGGAAGAAGTGGAGCAGGCGGTCAATAAAGGTTTCGAGCTTAATTTTTTAATTGAATTTCAATTAGTGACGCCGCGAAAATATTGGTTTGATGATGAAATAAAAACGGTTTCACAAAGAATTGTTTTGAGCTACCACGCGCTATCCCGTCAGTATTTAGTGATACGAGGCGATCAGCAAAAAACCTTTGCCACACTAGCGGAAGCCCAACAGGATTTGGCTACGGTGCGAGATTTAAAAGTGATGCAAAAATCCGAGCTGGATAAAGGGCTGATATATCGCGCCATTTTATTGATGCGCCTGGACCATAAGAAGCTGCCAAAATCATTGCAAGTAGATGCACTAGGTAGCAATGATTGGAAAATGAGTTCGCAACGCTTTGAATGGTCACCAAGCTTACTAAAATCAGAATCTAAATAATGAGATACATCGTATTTGTTAGCACTGCTTTAGGCGCGTTCTTACTTTATCTACTCTCAAATTCCAGCGCCAATACTGCGGCATCTGGCGAATACTATACCTTGCTAGTCACCCTCAATATAGTCTTAGCAGTTTTTCTTGTGCTATTGATTGCGCTTCAACTATTCGGCATCTATAAAAAAATCCGTCAGCGCGTGATGGGTAGTCGCTTCACCATGCGACTACTGACTACCTTTGCACTTATGGCAATTATTCCTGGCTTAATCGTATACCTAGTATCGGTAAATTTTTTAACGCGCTCAATTGAATCTTGGTTTAACGTTAAGGTTGAGGCTGCGTTAGAGGGTGGGCTTAATTTAGGTCGTACGGCTTTGGATGTTATGTTGGCTGATGTGAAAGAAAAAGGTGAAAGCATGGCGACAAGCCTTGCATTTCAGCCAACCAATACTCATTTCTCTCTGCTCAATGATCTGCGTGAAAAAAGTGGCATACAGGACGCTACATTACTTACATTGCAAGGAAGAATTTTGGCTGTATCGAGCAGTGACTCTAGTAGTTTTTTGCCAGAACTGCCAAGTGTGACTCAACTTAGACAAGCGCGGCAGCATATTGTAGGCAGTATTGAGCCGCTAGGTAAAAAAGGTTTGTATTTAAGGGTGTTAGTGCCAGTGGCGGTGCAAGACCTCGCTGGAGAAACAACAATTTTGCAATTGTTGCAACCTGTGCCCAAGACGCTTGCCGCTACTGCAGAAGCAGTGCAGGATGTGTATCAGGATTATCAAAAGCTTTCCTATAGCAGGGCTTCATTACGCGAGGTCTTTGCGCTAACCTTAACCTTGGTGATGATGTTGGCGATGCTTAGTGCCGTTGCGATTGCCTTTGTACTGAGTCGTCGATTATCAGCGCCGCTCACGGTGCTTGCTGAGGGCACCAAAGCAATCGCTAGTGGCGACTACAGCATAGTCCTACCTGAACATGGTAAAGATGAGCTAGGGGTGTTGGTTGCCTCGTTTAATAGTATGACGCGTCAATTAAGCGATGCGACTAAAGCCGCGGACAGTAATCGCGATCGAGTTGAGGCCGCACGAGGTTATCTAGAAACCATACTCGCGCATTTGTCTTCTGGTGTAATGGCACTCAATGAGCATGGTGAGTTACGCACTTTTAACCAAGCTGCGGCCAATATTCTAGGTGTAGAGTTGGAGCGTTACGTTGGGTTTAGCTTGGCGAAAGTCATGACGAAGCAGCCGCAGCTATCTGAGTTTTTGCAGGCGATTAAATTGCATAGTCAGCAGGACATAGAGAATAGGAATAGCCAAAAAGATGAGGCGCAAACGCAAATTGAATTAGTAAATGCGCAAGGTAAGCAAATTTTAACCTTACGCGGTACGCGGTTGCCAGATGGAGGGTATGTTGCTGTGTTTGATGATGCTACTACCATGGTGCAGGCGCAACGTGATGCAGCTTGGGGCGAAGTGGCTAGGCGATTGGCACATGAAATCAAAAATCCATTGACCCCAATTCAATTATCCGCAGAACGTATTGCACATAAATTTCTGGGAAAGTTAGATGCATCCGATGCAGAAATATTAAAACGTTCCACCGAAACTATCGTCAATCAAGTGGATGCGATGAAGCGGATGGTCAATGAATTCAGTGAATATGCACGCTCTCCCGCACCGAAATTAGAGCGCTTAGACTTAAATGCATTAATTCATGAGGTGATCTCTCTTTACGAACTGACTGGTATTCAGATAGAACTTTCTTTAGCTAAGAAAGCTGGCAGCATAGAAGGTGATAGCACTATGCTAAGACAAGTGATTCATAATTTATTACAAAATGCGCAAGACGCTCTTGCTCAGCATGCACAACCCATCATTTCAGTGAAGACAGAAGTGATGAATGGCATGCTTGTGTTATCGGTAAAAGATAATGGCAGCGGGTTCCCAGCCGAGATGATGTCGCATATTTTTGAACCTTATATCACCACAAAACCTCACGGTACTGGTCTTGGTTTGGCTATCGTCAAGAAAATTATTGACGAACATAAGGGTAGCATTAAGATTGAAAATCTATCCAAATTGACTACAGACCAAAATAACCTTGCAAATGCAAGTGGCGCTATTGTGACAATTAGCATTCCACTGTTGATTGACAATGCAGCTTAACCAACATTGACTGTATAAACATTAAAAGATAAAACACATGGCTTCAAAACGTATATTGGTAGTTGACGATGAAATAGGCATACGCGAACTATTGCGCGACATATTGCAAGACGAAGGCTATCACGTAGAGTTGGCTGAAAATGCAGCAGCAGCGCGTGCAGCACGTCTGCATGAGCGGCCAGATATTGTGTTGTTGGATATTTGGATGCCAGATTGTGATGGCATAACGCTACTAAAAGAGTGGGGTAGCGGTGGCCTGCTTACTATGCCGGTGGTCATGATGTCTGGCCATGGCACGATAGATACGGCTGTCGAGGCGACGCGTATAGGGGCTTTTGACTTTTTGGAAAAGCCAATCGCGCTACAGAAGCTGTTAAAGACAGTTGGTGAAGCTTTAAAGCATGGAGAGCAGTTACCAAAATCAGAGATGAATTTGGCGAGCTTAGGTAAAAGTCCGATAGTAATGGCATTGAAGGACCGTTTAGATAAGATTGCAGCCAGCTCAAGCCTCAGTCCAAGTCCGGTATTGTTAATTGGCCCTAAAGGTAGTGGTGCCGAGTTGTGCGCCCGCTTTTTGCAAACCCCAAATACCCCTTGGTTGCAACTAACTGAACTCAATCGATTGGCGTCTGCGCCTTTGGATATTTTAGAAGCAGTACGTGATGGCTTGCTCTATATTACAGAGCTAACAGAGCTGAATAAAACTGAGCAAAAAGGGTTGTTATTGCTTATTGCAAAAGCGGATAAGTACAATGTGCGCGTAGTTTGTGGCACTAGCGAGAATTTACCAAAACTGCAAGCAGACGGCTTATTTGATCACAATTTATTGCAAGCGTTGTCAGCAGTATCACTACGCATACCTGCGCTTGATGAGCATAAAGAAGATATTCCTGATTTGGTTGTTTCTATTGCTAACTTACAGTTTGAACTTGCTGATATGGAGTACCGGGAGTTTGATATTGCAGCTTTAAACAGTCTACGTAATGCTGATTGGCCAGGTGATTTAGCCCAGCTTGATGCTGTGGTTCGTAACCTGATTCAAACTAGTTTAGGTAAGAAAATTAGCCTAGAAGATGTGAAGCGTGTCGTGCATCAATTTGATGATGCTAAGCAATGGTCAGAGAGTAGTGAAGAGCGACGGAGTGCAGCGCCTAAATCTGGAGTTGCAACTTCTGGCCTGAGTTTAGATCAACCTTTACGCGAAGCTCGTGATGAATTTGAGCGTTTGTACTTTGAATATCATATGCAAGCGGCGCTGCATAACATGAGCAAACTTGCTGAAATTGCCGGCCTTGAGCGCACACATTTATATCGTAAACTCAAGCAGCTCGGTATTAAAATAAAAGGGTAAGAATAGCCACACCAAAGCTTACGCGGTTTCTAGCAAAACTGGCGTATGGTCAGAAGGGCGCTCTAACATACGCGGCGCTTTATCAATATGCGCTTTAATGCATAGAGATTTTAAGGCGTCACTGACTAAAATATGGTCTATGCGCATACCAAAATTACGCCTAAATCCCATCATGCGGTAATCCCACCAGCTATAGCTTTTATCCACCTGCTCAAATAGGCGGAAGCTATCATGCAGGCCTAAACCCAATATATTTTGAAAGGCATTACGCTCTGCAGGGCTTACCAAAATTTGACCAACCCATGCGGATGGATCATGGCAATCACGATCTTCAGGTGCAATATTGTAATCACCTAATAGCATGAGCTTAGGGTGTGTGACCAATTCAGTTTTAAGCCATTCAGTCAGCGCCACCAACCAACGCATTTTGTAGTGATACTTGTCAGAATCTACAGCCTGACCATTGGGGATATAAGCACAAATAATGCGTATGCCATTGATGTCGGCGGCAACAACTCGCTGCTGATCATCTTCAAAGTTAGGAATATTCCTCTGTATATTGGTCATAGGATGGCGGCTTAAAATAGCCACGCCATTATAGGTTTTTTGCCCGATATGAATAGCGTGATAACCCGCTGCTTCAAGTTCTGCGTAGGGAAACTTCACATCCTCCTGTTTAGTTTCCTGCAAACATAATACGTCTGGCTGGGAGTCGCGAAGCCAATCTAATACATGCGGCAATCTGACATTGAGAGAATTGACATTCCAAGTTGCAAATTTCATAGGGATCTATAATTAAGACTAAAGGTCAGTGCGTTTATGCCATAGCGTGGCTTCACCAAGCATCAGAAAGTTGAATGCTGCGATTGCTACATAACAGAAAGACACTACTGCAAATAAATCGCTGATGGGTAGATTATTCACCAAGTTATAACCCAGCCCAATTATCATAAATAAAGTGGTAAAACCGGTGAGAATGTTAGCTAAAGTTTTAAGTATTTTTTTCATGAGTGTCTTGTCTATTGAGTTATGCTCATGCCATTATGGCGTAGCAATGCATCAATATTAGGTTCACGTCCACGAAACGCAGTAAAAGATTCTAGCGCTGATCGTGATCCACCACGCGCCAAAATTTCTTGCCAATAGCGTTGACCGGTTTCTCTAGAGAGCACACCATCTTCTTCAAACATGCTGTAAGCATCAGCGGATAAAACTTCCGCCCATTTATAACTATAGTAACCAGCCGCGTAGCCCCCTGCGAATATGTGGGTAAAATTATTCGGGAATCGATTCCATTTCGGCGGGCGCACCACAGCCACTTCATCGCGAACTGTCTCTATTAAATCCAGCGCGCTTTGGTGTGCATCTGGATCAAACTCACTGTGTAAGCGTATATCGAATAATGAGAATTCAATTTGACGCATAGTTTGCATGCCGGCTTGAAAGTTTTTAGCTAATACCATTTTATCAAACAGTGCGCGTGGTAACTGTGCTCCGGTATCTACATGAGCGGTCATGTGACGCAATACGTCCCACTCCCAACAGAAGTTTTCCATAAACTGACTAGGTAGCTCAACTGCATCCCACTCCACACCCTTGATTCCAGAAACGCTGTAGTCATTCACTTGCGTCAGCATATGATGCAGGCCGTGACCGAACTCATGGAACATAGTCAAGACTTCGTCATGGGTAAATAATGCTGGTTTACCACCTACGGGTGCTGAGAAGTTGCATGTTAAAAAAGCGACTGGCGTGGTGATTACGCCACTAACTTTACGTCGAGTGATTGCTTCATCCATCCACGCGCCACCGCGCTTATTGTTACGCGCATATAAGTCTAAGTAGAATTGGCCAATCAGTTGGTTGTTTTGGTCTTTAATGTCATAGAAACTTGCCGTGTCATGCCATAGAGAGGCTTGTGAGGGGCTCACCTGTATGCCAAAGATAGACTCTACTACTTTAAATAAACCATCTAGTACTTTTGCTTCTGGAAAGTACTGTTTTATTTCAAGATCTGAGAAAGCATACTTATCTTCGCGCAATTTTTCTGAGACATAGGCTACGTCCCAAGCCTGCATATCGGTGATGCCAAGTTTGGCCGCATATTGCTCTAGCTCAGCTTTATCTTTAAGCGCATAAGGTTTGGCTTTTACCGCTAAATCTTGCAAAAAATCACTTACATGTTGCGGTGATTCTGCCATTTTGGTGGCGAGTGACAATTCAGCATAGTTTTCAAAACCAAGTAAGTTTGCAGCTTCTAGACGTAACTTTAGAATATCTTTAATGAGTGGGGTGTTATCCCATTCCGGTTTGCCAAATTCTGAGGCGCGAGTAGCGTAGGCGCGATAAAGTGTTGCGCGCAACTCGCGGTTTTGACCGTACTGCAATACTGGAAAATAAGATGGAGAATGCAATGTAAATTTCCATCCGCTTTTATGCTCTTCCACTGCTGCTTCCTTAGCGGTTTGCAGAACATCATCTGGAATGCCACCTAGAGTGTCTTCATCTTCTACATAGAGCGAATAGTCATTGGTGTTATCAAGTACATTTTCTTCAAATTTAGCTGATAGTTTAGAGAGCTGTTCTTGAATTTCTTTAAAACGGACCTTTTTAGCGTTGGATAACTCTGCCCCACCTAAGCGAAAATCACGTAGCTCGTTTTCTACAATTTTTTTCTGTGTAGGTGGGAGTGCATCAAATTCAGGGCTGGCACGTAAGCTACGGAATTTAGCATACAGGCGCTCATCCTGTCCTAAATCGGCATAGAAGTCAGTCAGCTTAGATAAATTATCATTATAGGCAGCCCTTAATTCTGGGCTGTTCACCACAGCATTCATATGGCCAACCTGAGACCAAGCGCGTGCGAGTTTTTCTTCCATATCTTCTAACTGGGCAGCAAAGTTCTCCCAAGTGACGTTGCTAGCACTATCTTGGCTTAGAGTTGCTACTGTTTTTCTAGCTTCGGTGAGTAAGTGGTCGATGGCTGGAGAGACATGTTCAGCTTTTACCTGATCAAACTTGGGTAAGCCTGTGAAGTGCAATAGCGGGTTGTCTTGTAATAAATGGGTAGTCAATGCAGGTGATCCTTTAATATTTCTTGAGCTAGCCTAAGCTGGCTAACAATTAATTGATTAAACGTAAACTAAATGGGTAGCGATAATCTTGACCTTTGCTAGTAGAGATGGCGGCGACTATGCATAAAACAATGTTCAATATCCAGATAATAGGCATAAGCAAAAATCCAATTAGTAGCCAAGCTAGAATCCATGCGGTCAATTGTGCGATGAGTATGGTGATTTGAAAGTTAAGCGCTTCTTTTGCCTGCGTCGCAATGTAAGCGCTGTCATCTTTTTTGAGTAGCCATACGACTAAAGCTGGAATGCATGAAAATAGTATGCCGCCAAGATGTGTGACCGTGGCTATATTTTTATCGTCATTGGTAGGATTAGTATTGCTAGTTGAAGTTCCATCTGTAGACATGCCAGTTCCTTTTAGTGAGTTAATGCTGATTAAACTTGGTAACCATAGGCTCTATTTTGTCTAGGTCGGTAAGGGCCAGTATTTTTCGTGCATTGCTGTTAAGAAGACCTAGTTGGCTGTGTAGGATTTGTTGTTTTACATTCAACACATGAGAAGGGTGCATCGATAGTTGACGCAACCCCATGCCAATTAATAACTTGGTAAATTTAGCATCGCCAGCCATTTCTCCACAAACTGAAACTGATTTCCCTAATTTTTCGGCGGCCTTAATGGTCATGGAAAGCAGTTTCAAAACTGATGGATGTAATGGGTTGTATAGGTGTGCTACAGCATCATCGGTACGGTCTATGGCTAAGGTATATTGAATTAAATCATTAGTACCTATAGATAAAAAGTCCAATTCTTTAGCAAAGGCTTCTGCATTAATCGCGGCAGCAGGAACTTCAATCATCCCGCCGAGAGCAATGTTTTCATTAAAGGAGATGCCCTGTTTACGTAAACTTTGTTTGGCTCGCTCTAGCAATAACTTAGTTTGACGCAGTTCGCCTAATGTGGACAGCATTGGGATCAATATTTTGATATTACCAAAGTGTGAGGCGCGTAATAGGGCGCGCAATTGTGTGTGAAAGATTTTCGGTTCAGATAAGCATAAGCGAATCGCACGCAATCCCAATGCAGGATTGGCACAATTGCTCACGCTGTCAGGATTCATTTGTTTATCAGCACCTAAATCTAGGGTGCGAATAATGACTACTGCACCTTTCATTGCCTCGGCCACAGATTTATAAGCGACAAACTGCTCTTCCTCGTCTGGCATATCGCGGCGATTCATAAACAAGAATTCGGTCCGGTAGAGACCTATGCCCGTTGCGCCGGAGGATTTGGCTGCAGTAACGTCTTCAGGCACTTCAATGTTGGCAAATAGTTCAATATGTACGCCATCCATTGTCACTGCTTTGGTGGATTTGATGCGCTGTAATTTTTGTTGTTCAAGTTCCCATTGCTCTTGACGTAGCTTATATTCAGCAAGTATCTCTTTGGATGGACTAACAATGACCACCCCTAAGCTACCGTCAACGATAATCAGTTCACCATCATTGATTAAATCGCGTGCACGTTGCAAGGCAACAATAGAAGGAATATTCAAGCTGCGCGCCAGAATTGCCGTATGTGAGGTTACCCCGCCGACATCGGTAATAAAGGCAGCAAATTGGTGTTGTTTAAACTGAATGGCATCTGCTGGTGAGATGTCGTGCGCTACTAATATGAGCTTACGCTCAGTATTAATTACGCTGTTTTGCTGTTTGTTACTTAGTTGGCTAGCATGACCCAGTAGCACTTTCAGTACACGCTCAACAACTTGAATTACGTCTTGTTTACGCTCACGCAGATACTCATCTTCAATCTGCTCAAACTGCTCAACAATGTCGTCCATCTGCAATTTAATTGCCCATTCAGCATTGCATTGTTCGTTGCGAATGATGTCTTTAGGGATTTCAGATAAAGAGCGGTCAGCCAACATCATTAAATGCGTACCTATAAATGCACCCAATTCAGCGGGGGCATTACTACGTAAACTTAGCTTAATTTGCTCTAAATCTAGCTTAACTGTAGCGATCGCGTTGCTAAAACGCTTAATTTCGTCATCAATTAAATGTTTAGGAAGCTGGTAGTGCACCACCTCCAATAAAGCATTAGAAACGAGATGCGCTTGACCAATAGCGATGCCACTAGATACGCCTACACCGTGTATGCTAAAGCTAGTCATTATTCGTTTCGTTCATGATTGGCATATGGCTTTATTCGCCCTCACCAAAATAGTCATTAATCAAATCACATAAAGCTTCTATGGCCTGTACTTCATCTTCACCATTGGCCTCTAAGGTAATGATCGAACCTTTAGCTGCTGCAAGCATCATGACACCCATAATGCTTTTTGCATTAACGCGACGACCATTCCGCTCAACCCAAATTTCACTATTAAACCGACTGGCGGTTTGGGTAAGTTTGGTAGAGGCGCGCGCGTGCAAGCCTAATTTATTGATAATTTCTAGCTGGGTGCTAATCATATTATTTTTCACCAGTTGTTTCAGCTAAGTTGTAATTAGCATTGAATTCAGTCATAGCGTTCGCAGCTTTCACGAGTGAAATGCACTACCCCTTCACGCCCACCGCTGACGGCCTTTTCAATCAAGGTCTGCAGTGATTCATGTTGATAGTTTATTGTACGGATAAGCATAGGTAAGTTAATGCCGGCGACGCCTTCTACCACACCTGGTTGCAATAACTTTCCGACAATATTGCAGGGAGTTGCACCATACATATCAGAAAGCACTAATACACCATCACCGCTATTAAGTTCTGCAACCAAGGCCATTGCGTTCGGCAACGTCTTTGTAGGGTCATCATCACTAGTTACTGCTAGGCAAGCGACTTGTTGTGGCTCTTTACCCACCACATGACGGGCGCATTCAAGTAGGCTATTCCCCAGACTACCGTGCGCGATAATTAAAATACCAATCATTTTTCTCTCAACTTTAAAAGTGTAGATCCTGCCGAGGTAGCTATTTTAGCGACAATTGAAGTTAAAGCTATATATGTCTACTTAAATCAACTCTCGATGCCGTGTCAGTACTTTTTGGTGCGGCATAAAATATTGACTTAACTGTTCTACAAAGAATACGGAGCGGTGCTGGCCACCTGTACAGCCAATAGCTACTGTTAAATAGCTGCGGTTATCTGTGACAAAATGGGGTAGCCATTTTTCAATGTACAGGCGAATATCTTGTAGCATTTCATGCACATCATTTTGTTTATTTAAAAATTCTTGTACTAAAGCATCTTGGCCTGTTAAGTCGCGCAATTGAGGGTCGTAATGTGGGTTTGGCAGACAGCGCACATCAAATACAAAATCCGCATCTAGCGGAATGCCGTGCTTAAAACCAAACGAGGTAAATAAAAGCGTCAAGCCCTTATGGTCGGTGGCAACAATATCCTTAACCCAGCCACGCAAGGTGTTAGCACTCAGATTGCTAGTGTCGATTACATGACCTAACTGGCCTAAATCGCCAAGTAATTCGCGCTCGAAGGCGATACTTTCGGCCAGTGTAGTCGTATCTCTACTTAAGGGATGCTTACGCCGAGTTTCGCTGAATCTTTTGACTAAGGTTTCAATATTTGACTCTAGAAACAATACTTGAGTATTGATGTTCTGTGCCTTCAGTTGTTCAATATGAGCAGGCAGTGTTTCAATTGCAGCGCTTCGGCTATCTATGCTAATCGCTACACGGTCGTGCTTAGCAGCATTGAATTCATTAGATGTTTGTTTAGTAGACTGAAGATGCTCGGAGATGCTGGGCAACATGGTTGCCGGTAAATTGTCTATGCAATAATAGCCACTGTCTTCCAACGCCCGTAGTGCGATGCTTTTGCCTGATCCGGATAATCCGGTAACGATAATGAGTTGTTTCATAGTGATTTAGAAATCTACTGAATTCATGCCTATATGAATCTACATTAATTATTTAATTTTGATTTTTTCATCTCGCGCTGTTGGCGCTGAGTGAACTGTTTTGTTGCATTAATCCCACGTAATAGTAGCATGTGGTTGCGTATAGCAACCTCTACGAGTACGGCAATATTACGCCCAGCGGCAATAGGAATCCGTACTTTTGGCACCTTAACGCCCAGCACCTCTTCATTTTGGGTTTTAATACTCAGTCTATCTAAAAGTTGAGGCGCTTGTTTGTCAGCCATTTCCAACTGAATAATCAAATCTAATGGCTTGGTCGGTTTTACGGAATTGTCGCCAAACAGAGCGCGTATATTTAAAATACCCAATCCACGTACTTCTAAAAAGTCTTGTAATAATGGAGGACATCGGCCCTCAATGCGCTCGGGAGAAATTCTAAAAAAATCGACGATATCGTCAGCAATCAGACGGTGACCGCGCGAAATAAGTTCTAATGCCAGTTCGCTTTTACCGATTGCAGCATCACCCTTAATTAAGGCGCCAAAGCCTTGGACTTCCATAAAAACCCCATGCAGACTGACAGAATCAGCTACAGCTTGAGCTAGAAAATGGCTCAAAATATCCATCAATTCTGGGCTACGCAGTGGTGAAGTAAACAGTGGAGTTAGATGCTTATCAGCAGCGGCGATTAGAGTATCTGGAACTTTTTCACCATTAGCTACAATGACTGCTGCCAAGTCGGTGGAGTATAAGTTTTCTATAGATTGTGTTGCCTCTTCGGCCGGCAGGCTTCGCAAGTAGTCCATTTCAGCGCAACCGAGTACCTGCACACGATTTGGGTGAACGAAATTAAGATGGCCGATAAGTGCTAATGATGGTTTTGAGACAGTAACGCTTGAGAGGGTTTTGGACCCGCCGTTTGCTCCAGCTACCCAGTTCAGTTTGAGTTTGCGGCGGGTTTGTTTGAATAGCTCAGCTACATTAATTTGAGCCATAAGTGGTTATATAAGAATATTTATTCTTCAGCGACTTGGTGCTTAACTGCGCCATTGGATTTATGGTGATCGCCATTTTTTTCTTTATGTTTTAACACTTGGCGATCTAATTTATCGGTCAACATATCAATTGCGCTGTACATGTTTTCATCAGTGCAAGCAGCGTGAAGATCGTTACCGGGAACATGCAGTGTGGCCTCTACTTTTTGGGCGAGTTTCTCAACACTCAATGTGACTTTGACGTCGATGACATGATCAAAGTGGTTGCTAATTCGGGTTAATTTGCTTGTGACATAATCGCGTAATGCAGGGGTTACTTCTAAATGCAGACCAGTTAATTGTAAATTCATGACTCGCTCCTTTTAAAATATCCTTCAAGTTCTGAAAACATCAAATTTTCAGTTTGGAGCTACTTGCAGCAAATCTTGCATACATTAAAAATTTTTGTACTTCAAAACTCGTCGAACAATTTCAGTTTACTACTTTAATTGGCGTCTGTGCTAGTGCGAATTACTATTTTTTGTGATGAGAATTATCTATGCCATTTTAAATTGAGTTTATAGCGTTTTTCTAAGGCTGGCCGGTGGAATATTTAACGATTCTCGATATTTTGCAATGGTGCGCCTAGCTACCACGATACCTTGTTTGGCTAATAGCTCAGTAATCTGATTGTCAGAATAGGGTTTTTTTTGGTTTTCTTGATCGACCAATTGTTTAATTAAAGCGCGAATCGCCGTTGCCGAACAAGTGCCACCGCTGTCGGTGGAAACCGAGCTACCAAAGAAGTATTTGAGTTCAAAAATTCCACGCGGGGTGAGCATATATTTATTGGTAGTGACACGAGAGATGGTTGACTCATGTAGTCCTAGCTCATCGGCAATTTCACGTAATACTAGCGGTCGCATGGCCACTTCACCATATTCCAAAAAATTACGTTGGCGATCAACAATCGCCTGTGATACCCGCAATATGGTCGAAAAGCGTTGCTGAATATTTTTAATCATCCACTTCGCTTCTTGCATTTGGCTTTGTAGGTATTGACTAGAGCTGTCCCGATTCCGCTTCAGAATGTTGGCGTAGAGTTGGTTGATTTTCAGCTTTGGTATCACGCCATCATTTAGACTTGCTATCCAAACGCCCTTTACCTTTTTTATGATGACTTCATGTTGAATATAGTGTTCTGAACCTATTAGACTATATGCGCTTCCAGGCCTCGGATTGAGGCTGGTTACTAGTTGCTGTACAAGCTTTAGTGTGGCTTCATCACAAGCTAGTTCTTTGCGTAACTTTGTAAAGTCACGTGCTCCTAGCGCTGGTAAATGGTGCCGGGCCACTTTGATAGCTAATGCTAAGTTAGGAGTAGATGGTGGCATCAACTCCAATTGTAATAATAAGCACTCACTTAGGTTGCGCGCACCCACGCCAACGGGATCTAAATGCTGAATAAGGTGTAATGCAGTCTGTAGTTCTAATGCCTCTATTTCAAGCTCAAGTGGCATCTGTTCTGCAACATCCTCAAGCGACTCTTCTAAATAGCCATCTTCATTAATACTATCCACTAGCAACAAGGCCAATGTTTGGTCACGCGCTGACAAAGGCATCAATTTTAATTGGGAAAGGAGATGTTGGCGCAGGCTGGTGGGCAGTGTTTCTTGTTGCTTAAAGTCGCTGTCGTCATCAGATGGCGTACTATTTTCATCCCAGCGACTGCCATTGGAAAACTCATCAAACTCATCGTTAAATTCGGTCGCATATTCTGTGCTGGTTTGATTGGCATCAAATTCTGCAACCTCGTTTTTATGGTTGCTTTCTGAGCTTTGATTTGCGTCCGTATAACTTTCTGAAGCTTCTGCGTTCAAAGATTCTGAATGGGATTCTTGAGTAGTTTGTGCACTTGCCGTGTCATCTGCACCCGCTCCTGAGGCGTCACCGTATTCATCTTCACCGGTTTCATCGCGCTCCAATAGTGGGTTAGTTTGCATTAACACATCAATTTCTTGATTCAGTTCTAGGCTGGATAGTTGTAATAGTCGAATCGCTTGTTGCAGTTGTGGCGTAAGTGAAAGGTTTTGTGAAAATTTAAGTTGAAACCCTTGTTTCATAGGCGGAAATTTTTCCCCAAATACACTTCGCGCACACTCTCGTTATTGACAATCTCACTAGGCAGGCCAGAGGCAAATACATGACCTTGATTAACAATGTAAGCGCGGTCGCAAATGCCCAAAGTCTCGCGCACATTGTGGTCTGTAATGAGAACGCCGATATTACGGGCAGTTAGAAACCGAATAATTTTTTGTATATCAATAACTGCAATGGGGTCTATGCCAGCAAAGGGCTCGTCGAGCAAAATAAAACTGGGATCTGACGCTAGGCAGCGAGCGATTTCTACACGACGTCGTTCGCCGCCCGATAAACTGATTGCTGGATTGTCACGAATATGAGTGATATGGAGTTCCTCTAGAAGAGATTCGAGCTTCTCATCCATATCTTTTTCAGACATGTCTTGAAGCTCCAGCACTGCCATAATATTCTCAGCAACAGTGAGTTTGCGAAAGATAGAAGGCTCTTGAGGAAGGTAAGATAGCCCCATGCGCGCGCGCATGTGAATGGGCATGTGGCTTAAGTCTTTGCCGTCAAGAAAAATGCTGCCAGCATCCAAGGGTACCAAACCTACCATCATATAAAAACTTGTGGTTTTACCTGCGCCATTTGGGCCAAGCAAGCCAACTACCTCACCGCTTTTTAAGTGCAAGGAAATATCTTGCACCACGGTACGGGCTTTATATGACTTTCGTAAATTTTCTACAATGAGTTCGCTCATGATGGTCGATTCTTAATTTAATCTGTAGTTGATAAGTAGTAAGACATTGTCATTATTTGCCCTCGCTAAGGTGAGAGTCTTTAAGCGTAGCAGGGTTGTTATTAGGCGCAGTTAGTGGCGCAGGTTTGGCATTAGTATTATTTTTTGTATTATCAGCACCAGTGTCTGGTGCTTGTTTGTTCTTAGGTTGAATAATCGCGCGCACCCGACCGCTCGGAACGCCTGCGGTTGCTGACTTTGGGCCACCACCAATGACTTCAGCATACTCAGCATTCGCGTCATACATGATGTAGTCGCCATGCACAATATCCTCACCGCGCTTGACCCATGCTTTGGTGTAAAGCTGCACTTTATCCATACGGGCATCGTATTCTATGCGTTGTGAGCTTCCTTCAATATATTCGTTTTTGCCTTCACGTTTTTGCTTGAATGTGGTCGGATTTCCAAAAGAACTGCTGTGCTGAAAACCTTCTTGATCCTCGCGTACGATGAGCTTATCGGCGTGAATGATGATTGTGCCTTTAGTCAAAATCACGTTGCCGAAATAAGTGCTGGTATGTTTAGCGTCATCTACTTTGACTGAGTCTGCCTCCAAATCAATAGGTTTGTCACGATCTGCGGCTTCAGCGAACGCGCAACCAGAATACCCTGATATTGATAAGGCTAAAATCACTAAGCTTGTGCTTAGCTTTAACCATGGGGTGCTTAAATATTTACTCATAGCGTCTCCGAGTGCGCGTATTGTTGGTATTAGTTGGGATGTGTGTTGTGTTAGCTTTAGCTAAGCTGTGTTGCGATGCCGCTTTACTCGGCGAGGATTTTTCATAATGTGCACGTACTTTATGAAACAAAGTTACCGTGCCTAATTTCTTTTCATAAAGCATACCTGTACCATAAACAACAGTCTTAGGCGCCTGTCGAATGATGACGGGGCTTTCGGTACGCACTATGTCTTGGTTAGGAAAAATATTCAGATGATCAGTGTCTAGCGTGCTCTCGCCCTTACCAGCAAAAGCTGGGCGTGTGATTTTTACATTACCGAATAGCTCCACTTTTTCACCATCGGCCGACACTATCCCACGTAGGGCTTCTACTTGAGTGGGAGCTTTTCCTATTGTAAATTGGGTGTAGCGAGGACGTTGCAAATAGGTGCTATCGTCATCTGGGAAATGGCGCATTTCAACTGCAGCTAATTGAAAGTGCAGATTACCATTGATGTCAGTTTGCTTAGTCACAAAGTTACTCATAATATAATCAGGGTCATGGCGACTGCTACCATCAATCTTAGGCGGAGATGGCTGGACTGTTTTATTAATCCAAAATGTTAATAGGGCGAGCATGGATAGCAGTAGTAATGGAAATAATAGTGCTGGGCGCACGGTCGTTTTCATACTGTAACTTTTAGTTTAGATATTACTGAAGCCATAGTCGGTTTAATTTGAAATGTGGGCTCGAGTTAAGAACTGCTGCATTTGATTATCAAAAGTGCCTTGTGCTTGCATGATTAGTTCACATACTTCGCGGACAGCACCGAAACCACCAGATTTTTTAGTAACATAATGCGCATGCTTGAGCACTAGGGCTGCTGAGGCCGGTACAGCAATGGCCAGCCCACTGACCAGCATGGGTGGCAAATCCACTACATCGTCACCCATAAAAGCACATTGTTCTGCCTTTAATCCACAGGTGCTAATCAGGTCATTAAAAGCCTCTAATTTATCTTCTGCACCTTGGTAAAAATGCCCGACACCAGTACTCTCAGCACGTTTCTTAACCACACTAGAAGTACGACCAGTAATAATGGCTAAATCTACCCCACTAGCTTTCAGTAACTTCATCCCTAAGCCGTCATGTGTATGAAAAGTTTTATATTCTTGACCGTCATCGCCCAAGGTAAGGCCCCCATCGGTCATCACCCCATCTACATCAAGTACCAGTAATTTGATGTTTTTAAAGCGCTTTAGTAATGCAGCATCTAGATTTGAAATTGTCATTACGCTTTACACTACCTTGGCTAATAAAAGATCGTGCATATTTAGGGCACCGACTAAAGCACCGTTATCATTAGTCACTAGTAGTGCATTAATTTTGCGTTGCTCCATAATTTCTACTGCCGTGATGGCCAATTGATCTTGATTGATGGTGAAGGGGTTGGGATGCATTACATCGGCAATGCTAGCGTTTGACACGTTAACATTCTTTTCAAAAGCGCGGCGTAAATCGCCATCAGTAAAAATGCCTATCGGCATATCGTTGGCATCAACAACGGCAGTTAAGCCTAGCCCCTTTCGTGACATTTCTAGCAAACCTTGTGTTAGAGGCGCGTTGGCTAACACTTTCGGAATTTTATCACCGCTGCGCATTAAGTCACTGACATGTACCAGAAGGCGTCGGCCTATGCTGCCGCCAGGATGCGAGCGTGCAAAATCTTCGGCGGTAAATTCACGCTGATCTAATAC
This sequence comes from uncultured Pseudomonadota bacterium, assembly GCA_903860085.1. Lineage (GTDB taxonomy): Bacteria > Pseudomonadota > Gammaproteobacteria > Burkholderiales > Methylophilaceae > Methylotenera. The sequence goes on along the minus strand of CAIOPD010000071.1, from coordinate 18,098 downwards.
ACATAAAGCTAGCGCATCGCCTAACGCTAGTGCGACAGTAGTACTTGAAGTGGGGGCTAAGCCAAGCGGGCATGCTTCCTTGCTTACATGCGCACTTAAATGAATATCGGCGGCTTGAGCTAAGGTGGAGTCATCGTTCCCAGTAATAGCAATAATACTTGCGCCTAAGCGTTTCAGCGGAGGCACGATGGCTAAAATTTCATCGCTTTCGCCAGAGTTAGACAACGCAATGACAATATCACCAGCGGTAATCATGCCCAAATCACCATGACTAGCCTCAGCGGGATGCATGAAGAAAGCAGGCGTACCTGTACTTGCAAGCGTAGAGGCTATTTTTCCACCGATATGGCCAGATTTACCCATGCCACTAACTACAACACGACCTTGGCATTTTAAAATAAGGCTCACAGCCGCTGTGAAATGGTCATCTAAGCGCAAGGCCAAGGCCTCTATTTCTCGTGCTTCTAACTGCAGAATATCGCGCGCCAAATCCAACGTCGTATTTGACTTGGGTTGCAAAGCGCCTAAGAGCTGTGGTTTGTTCACTGAAGATGACATTGGGTTAAATTAGCCTATTAAATTTGCCATGAATTGCAGTCAGTATAAAAGGGAACGTTGCACTTATAAAGCCTAAAGAGAGACTAAATAGCAGATTTTGCATGCAATGTATTAAATTACCTTAAGTTTAGGCACAGATTTTGCTAATGCTTAACTTGTCGATGACACCGTCGCACTATATACATGGCAGATTAGCGGTCTTAAATTGCTAGGAAAAATATTTTTTTAATAAGCCTATTGATGTGAAACAATAGAGCACAACAAAAAATAATAGCCTGACACAAAACATATGTACCAAACTTTACCCTTAATTTTGATTCTGCTCGTCTGCTCAGTACTTTGTGTGGCGATGTTTCGGGCATTCCGTCTGCCCGCCATGCTGGCATACTTTTTGGTGGGCTTAGCCCTTGGGCCATACACCTTCGGCCTGCTGCCAGATACTGATGCAAATCGAGAGTTTGCCGAATTCGGCATTGTATTTTTAATGTTTAGTATCGGCTTGGAGTTTAGTTTGCCGCAACTCTACGCTATGCGTAAAAAAGTACTGGGCTTAGGTGGGGCACAGGTGGTCGTTTCTATGGCGGTGTCTATGGCTATAGCTAAATTGGCAGGCTTGGATTGGCCGGCATCGTTTGTGATTGGCTCGGCATTGACTATGTCATCAACTGCGATTGTTTCTAAAATACTAGCTGAACGTGTAGATCTTAATTCGCGCCACGGCCGATTAAGCATCGGTGTGCTGTTGTTTCAGGATATTGCAGTAGTTCCAGTATTAGTGCTGATACCTGCTTTAGGTTTGGCCAATAATAATTTAATGGATGTGCTGGGCTTAGCTATGCTAAAAGCCACTGCCATGCTTTTATTTTTATTTACCATTGGCAAGTGGTTAATTAACCCTTGGTTTAATTTGGTGGCGAGCCAGCGTTCACGTGAGCTGTTTGTGATGAACGTGCTAATGGTGACTTTGTTATTGGCATATGCTACCAAGTTGGCTGGCCTGTCTTACGCGCTGGGCGCATTTATTGCGGGCATGTTAATCTCAGAAACAAAATATCGTTATCAGGTGGAGTCCGACATTTCACCATTCCGCGATATTTTACTTGGCTTGTTTTTTATTAGCGTTGGCATGCTGCTTAATCTGCAGCAAATTTTCGACAACATAGGATTTGTTTTGCTAATCTTAGTCGGCTTCATGTTGCTAAAAGCCACTATCGTGGCTTTGGTGGTCAGATTAGTGAAATATGAAACTGGGGTGGCCATTCGCACCGGATTGATTTTAGCGCAAGCTGGAGAGTTTAGCTTTGTTATCCTGGCGCTGGGTGTAGAGCAAAAGCTAATTAGTGGACAAGCGTTGCAGTTGATATTGGCAGCCTCTCTCCTTTCTATGGTAATAGCGCCATTCTTAATCCAATACAATGGCCGCATTACACGTCGTCTAGTCAGTAGCTATAGCCGCAATAGCGGTCAAGTAGTACAAGATATTGATGATGTTGGTAAGCACTTACATAATCATGTGATTATTTGTGGTTACGGCCGAAGTGGGCAGTATCTAGGCCGCTTTTTAAAAGAAGAAAACATTCCGTTTGTGGCTTTGGATATTGACCCAACGCGGGTGCTGGAGGCTGCTGCTGCTGGTGAAAATGTGATGTTTGGGGATGCAGCGCGTCGCGTGGTATTGGAGGCCGCAGGCGGTGCTCGTGCCAAAGCCTTGATTATCAGTTATGCCGATAATCGTGCGTCAATGAAGATTTTACATATAGTGCAAGAAAACTACCCACAGTTACCAGTAATTGTTCGTACTGTGGATGACTCAAATATGGAAGCGCTTCGGGCTGCCGGTGCAGCTGAAGTAGTGCCAGAAATTTTAGAAGGCAGCTTAATGCTGGCTTCACATGCACTTATGTTACTTGGCGTGCCGCTTAATCGAGTGGTGAAAAGAATTCGCTTGTTTCGTGAGGAACGCTATAAGTTATTCAGGGGTTATTTTCACGGCATTTCTGATGCCGAAGATGAAGATATGGAAAAGAAACAAGTGCGATTGCACTCGGTGGTTATTTCTGCAGGTAGCTATGCCATCGGCCGCAGTCTGATGGAGATGAACTTACATAATTTCGAAGTGGAAGTGAAATCTATTCGTAGGCCTAACGGCAATGGCGTGACGCCAACTGATACCAGCCACTTGGCTGAAGGCGATGTGATTGTTCTTTTAGGCCAACCTGCTGGCTTAGCTAATGCGCAAAATGCCTTGCTGATTGGGCGCGTAGCAACTAAATAAGTGATGAAAAAACATGTAATCATTATTGGCGGCGGGATTGTGGGTTGCATGACTGCTATGGAATTAGTTAATCGTGGGTGTCGCGTCAGTATTGTGGAGCGCAACCAAATTGCCAGTCAAACTTCCGGTGAATCTTCGTGGGCGGGTGGCGGCATCATTTTTCCTTTGCTACCTTGGCTATATTCGGAAACAGTCAATGCGCTTACACTAAATAGCGCCAACTTTTATCGCGATTTAAGTCAGCGTCTGCTTCTAGAAACAGGGTTCGATGCCAATTTTGAGCAGTCAGGATTTTTGTTATTGCCCAAGTTTGATCTAGAAGCCGCTGTAGCTTGGTGTACGAACCACCAAGTACCATTAGAGAACGTGCAAGCTAGAGCATTCGGAGTGGAATCACCTAGCGGTGAAGATGCCCTGTGGTTGCCTAGTGTATGCCAAATACGACCACCATATATGATGCAAGCCATGCGTCACTGGCTAGAAAATAACAGTAACGTTAGTCTGCTTGAACACACCGAGCTGATTCCGCTTAAGCAAATAGACAAACTGAGCGAATGGCAAACAGTCAGTGGCGAAAAACTCAGCGCAGATCAATTCGTTGTAACTTCTGGTGCGTGGAGCTTTGAGCTTCTTAAAGAAACATCAGCTAAGCTCAATATCAAACCTATGCGCGGGCAGATACTCCTCTACCAACCACAAAAGAATCTAGAGCAAATGGTTTACAGAGAAGGCTTCTACATGATCCCACGGCGCGATGGTTATCTGCTTGCGGGAAGTACATTGGAAGATGTGGGTTTTGATACTGCTGTGACTGCGGAAGTCCGTGCTGAAATAAGCGCCAAAGCAGAAGCAATTATGCCCGCACTAAGAAGTAGCCCAATTATCAAGCATTGGAGTGGTTTGCGCCCTGGCACTCCTGAGAACTTGCCCACTATCGGGGCGCACCCAAGCATAGAAAACTTATTCCTTAACACCGGCCATTTCCGCTATGGCTTGACTATGGCACCTGCCAGTGCGAAGTTGCTTGCATCATTGATGTTTGGTGAAACGCCTGCGATTGATTCCAAGCCATACGCCTGCCTCTAATTCGTTAGAGCTCAGACTTTGCTCGTTCTTTAGCTTTTTAAGTTAGCACTCACTATCGCGCTATCCATTCCCCAGACTTACCACCACTTTTCTCCAATAGTTTAATATCACCTATGCACATGCCCCGGTCTACGGCTTTGCACGTGTCGTAAATGGTGAGTAGGGCGACACTAACGGCTGTAAGCGCTTCCATTTCAACGCCAGTGGGGCCGGTAGTTTCTGTGGAAACCTTGCAAGCAATGCAATTATTTTTTTCATCTATATCAAAGCTCACAGACACCTTGGTAAGACTAATTGGGTGGCAGAGTGGAATTAAATCTGCAGTTCGTTTGGAGCCTTGGATTGCGGCAATGCGAGCAATGCCTAATACATCACCTTTTTTGGCATCACCATTTTTAATTAACTGTAAGGTGCTTGGTAGCATATTGATAACCCCGCCAGCTACAGCGATACGTTTGGTGTGTGCTTTATTGCCAACATCAACCATATGCGCTTGACCGCTTTGATCAAAATGGCTGAGTTCTTGTCGCTGAGTATCACTCATAAATTTACCTTAAATTATAAATTGGGCGTGAACTCACCGCCTAAAGTCATTATGATAGCAATAATGAAATTAAAGATCATAGGAATTGGAATACTGCTCGTCATTAATATAGCCGCTAACGCTGCTTACTGCAATGAATTGCCTGAGCTAGGAGATGTTTCGCAGACAGTGCTAACCCCTTTACAGGAGCAAGCAATTGCGGAGCAAATATTACGCCAAGTCGCAACTAGTGATGATGTAATTCAAGATCCAGAGATCACTGATTACTTGCAAGCTTTGGGTACGAGATTGGTGGCCAATAGCCCCAATAAACAACAGAAATTTACTTTTTTTGTGGTGCAAGATAACACTATTAATGCCTTTGCTATGCCAGGTGGAGTGATAGGGGTCCATACTGGATTAATATTGGCGGCTAATAGGGAATCTGAACTAGCTAGCGTATTGGGCCATGAAATAGGTCACGTCACACAGCACCATTTAGCGCGTATGTTAGCTTCGCAGAAATATGACATCTTTAAAAATATCGCCGGCATTACTTTAGCCCTGCTAGTAGCGCGAGCTAACCCTCAACTGGCAAGTGGCGCGTTGACCACGGCTTCTGCGGTAGGGGTGCAAAGCCAATTGGATTACACGCGGGAGCATGAGAGTGAAGCGGATCGAATAGGGCTACAGATACTGGATAGTGGGGGTTTTGATGTACGAGGTATGCCCGCTTTCTTTACCACGTTGCAACGTGGTACGCGTTTTGCAGAGGGTAGTGCACCGAGCTTCTTACGCACCCATCCATTGACCAGTGAACGGATTGCAGATGTGACGAATCGCGTCGAGCAAATGCCATATCGTCAAGTGACCGATAGTCTAGAGTTTCAATATGTGCGAGCCAAACTGCAAGCAGGCAATGGTTCGGTGCAGAGCGCAATTGATGTATTCGAACAAAATATACGGGAACATGTCTATACCAATGAGGCGGTTGAACATTATGGTTTGGCGATAGCATATTTAAGAAAAAATGCATTACATCAAGCCGAGCAGCAAGTGACGTGGCTGAAGAAAAATGCACCTTCACACGCTATGATTGTCAATTTAACTGCCCACCTATTAGTGGCCGAAAATAATCCGCAATTGGCAGCAAAGGAATATGCTTCAGCGCTTAAATTATTTCCAGATAGTCGGGCTTTGATTTATGGCTATGCTGAACATTTTGTAGCGATTAAGCAGCCTGAAAATGCAATTTCCTTAGTGAAAGAAAAGTTAGGTTTATATCCTGACGATGCTAAGTTATACGACTTGTTAGCAAAGTCGTATACGCTGCAAAACAAGGTGTTGCTAAGCCATCAAGCACTAGGTGAGGCGTATTATAGAAAGTACGATCTTATGCGCGCTATTGAGCAAATGGAGTTGGCTTCAAAAGCCAATGATGGTGATTTTTATCAAAAATCAATCGTTGAGGCGCGGTTACAAGAGTTGCGCCGTATGCTGGGTGATGACAAAAAGGCTAAAAATGCAACGTAGAAACTTTTTAAAATTAATACTTGGCGCTACAACAGCACTGCTGCTAGAGCCATTGAATGCACTAGCGGCCCTTTGGAGCAAGCCTGCATTTGAAACGACTAAGATTAAAGAGGCTACCAAATTACTAGGCATTCATGATGAAATCAGTAGCACTGATATTCAGATTATTGCCCCCGATCGTGCTGAAAATGGTGCAGTGGTGCAGGTGGAAATTAAAAGCAATCTTGCCAATACCGACGCTATTTATATTTTGGTAGAAAAAAACCCTACCCCGCTAATCGCACACTTTGAGTTTAGTGCCGATACGGAACCCTCTTTGGTGACCCGAATTAAAATGGCCGAAACTTCAGATATTAAAGTGGTAGTGAAGGCGGGCGCACAATTTTTTACTCGTAGCAAGAATGTGATTGTTTTAGAAAATGGATGTGGCTGACATGAGTGACAATATGAAAATGCGCGCCCAGCTTAAGGGTGGTTTAGTTGAAGTTAAAGTGTTGATGAGTCACCCGATGGAAACTGGGCGAAAAAAAGATGATTTTGGACAATTAATACCTGCACATTTTGTGCAATTGGTAACTGCTACGCTTAACGGTAAAACCGTATTGGAAGCCCAATGGGGAACGGGTATCGCCAAAAATCCATACCTAACATTTCGTCTTAAAGGCGCAAAAGTGGGCGATATTGTCTCTGTCACTTGGCTAGATAATGTGGGTGAAACCGCCACACAGGATATCGTCGTTACCGCTGCTTAATTGACTAGGTGCCTGCGCTTGATCGCGCATTAATGATTGATAAGTTAAATTTATCACCATCATTGATATCAAGTATTAGATTTAGCTAGTGCGCTTCTTTATAATTCAATTCTTAAGTTTAATTAAAACTACTTTCATCAATCAAAAGGAAAAACATCATGTCTTTAGTGAATACCGAAATAAAACCGTTTAAAGCACAAGCTTACCATGGCGGAAAATTTGTAGAAGTGACTGAAGCTAGTCTAAAAGGCAAATGGTCAGCTGTGGTATTTTACCCAGCAGACTTCACATTTGTGTGTCCAACTGAACTTGGCGACTTAGCAGATCATTACGCAGAATTCCAAAAGATGGGTATAGAAATTTATGCTGTATCTACCGATACGCACTTTACTCACAAAGCGTGGCATGACACATCAGAGACTATTGGTAAAATTAAATACCCAATGATTGGCGACCCAACAGGTGCCATTACACGTAACTTCGAAGTTATGATTGAAGAAGAAGGATTAGCATTGCGCGGTACTTTTTTGATTAACCCAGAAGGTATTATTAAAGCTTTGGAAGTAAATGATCTGGGTATAGGTCGCTCAGCGCAAGATTTAATCCGCAAAGCGCAAGCTGCACAATACGTAGCTTCACATCCAGGTGAAGTATGTCCAGCCGCTTGGACTCCAGGTGCAGAAACATTAGCGCCTTCATTAGATTTAGTAGGCAAAATCTAAAGATTTTTTTATAAGAAAATCCTTAGTTGCAATCGCAATATACCAAGTTAACCCCGAGCCAAAAGCTTGGGGTTTTTCTTAAGCAGTAAAACAAATCCACAAGATCAATCATGAAATATACAAGAGGTTAGTCATGGCATTAGATAGCAATATTAAATCGCAATTAACGGCATACTTAGAAAAGTTGGTGCAGCCAATTGAATTGGTCGCATCGGTGAATGACGGCGATAAATCCCTTGAAATGCTAGAGTTGCTGCGTGAGATTGCTAGCATATCTGCCAAGATTAATTTGATTGAGCGCCATGATGATGAAGAGCTAAAACCTTCATTTACAGTTGGTCGTGTTGGTCAGGTTGCACAAATTCGTTTTGCTGGCATTCCCATGGGCCATGAGTTTACGTCTTTAGTATTGGCTTTGCTGCAGGTTGGTGGCCATCCATTGAAGTTGGAAGCTGAAAAAATTGCACAAATTGCTGCACTTGATGGCAAATATAATTTTGAAACCTATATCTCATTGAGCTGCCACAACTGCCCAGAGGTAGTTCAAGCACTCAATTTAATGGCAGTAATTAACCCCAATATTACGCATACGATGATTGATGGATCACTATTTCAAGAAGAGGTGAATACTCGCAAAATCATGGCTGTGCCTACTATCTTTATGAATGGCCTTGAGTTTGGCGCAGGCCGTATGGGCGTGGATGAGATTCTACCTAAGTTGGATGCTGGCGTGGTGGCAAGGGAAGCGGTAAAGCTAGCGGCCAAAGCACCTTACGATGTTTTGATTGTTGGCGGTGGACCAGCGGGTGCATCAGCCGCTATTTACGCAGCGCGTAAAGGGATCAGAACTGGCGTTGTTGCTGACCGCTTTGGAGGTCAAGTAATGGATACTATGGGCATAGAAAACTTTATTTCGGTTAAAGAAACTGAAGGCCCCAAGTTGGTGGCAGCGCTGGAAGAACACGTTAAAGCTTACGAGGTAGATGTGATGCATTTACAACGTGCGGCAAGACTAGTGCCAGCGTCGGCAGCTACCCATGATTTAATTGAAATTACATTAGAAAATGGAGCCACGTTAAAAAGTAAAGCAGTGATTATTGCCACGGGTGCACGCTGGAAAGAAATGAACGTACCAGGTGAAAAAGAGTATCGAGGTAAAGGCGTCGCTTATTGCCCACATTGCGATGGCCCGCTATTTAAGGGCAAGAATATTGCCGTTGTCGGCGGTGGTAACTCTGGCGTAGAAGCCGCCATCGACTTGGCAGGGTTTGTGAATCATGTCACTTTATTGCAGTTTGATCCTGAGTTGCGCGCAGATGCTATTTTAGTTAATAAGCTACATAGTCTCAAGAATGTGACGGTGTTGCTGAATGCGCAGACTACAGAAGTTACTGGGGTAGATCAGAAAGTAAATGCACTTATTTACAAAGATCGCGTTAGTAATGAATTACATACCATAGCATTAGAAGGGGTGTTCGTACAGATTGGTTTATTGCCGAATACGGACTGGCTAAAAAGCAGCAATATCGACTTAAGTAAGTATGGTGAAGTCATGGTGAATGATCACGGGCAAACTTCGTTGCCTGGTGTTTTTGCGGCAGGAGATGCGACGACTGTCCCCTATAAGCAAATTATAATTGCCATGGGTGATGGCGCTAAGTCAGCGCTATCAGCATTCGATTATTTAATCAGAAAGTAAGCACTAACTAACTGCATAAACGTTGCTGGGCTGTGCATATTCCTTTAAGTTTTATTTAACCATACTTAAAGCCACGGCTTCAGCCACACGTATGCCATCGACTCCAGCAGACAAAATTCCCCCAGCATAACCTGCACCTTCTCCGGTTGGATATAAGCCTTTTGTATTGATGCTTTGTAAATTATCATCATTGCGTTTGATACGTATAGGTGAAGAAGTGCGCGTTTCCACACCCGTTAAAATACCGTCAGCTAAATCAAAACCTTTGATCTGTTTGGCAAACTCCGGAATCGCTTCCCGTATCGCTGTGATTGCATATTCAGGTAAGGCGGTTTCTAAGTTAGTCAGATGCACGCCTGGGGTATAGGAAGGCGTAACTTCACCAAACTCGGTAGAAGCTCTATTGGATAAAAAATCACCAATCAACTGCCCTGGAGCTTGGTATGTGCTGCCACCTAATACATAGGCTTGGCTTTCTAATTTCCGTTGCAATGTGATTCCAGCCAGTGGGTCGCCTGGAAAATCAACTTCAGGCGTAATGCCAACGACGATGCCAGCATTGGCATTACGTTCGTTGCGTGAATATTGGCTCATACCGTTGGTGACCACACAACCGGGTTCAGAAGCTGAAGCCACTACTGTGCCACCTGGACACATACAAAAACTATAAACACTGCGACCATTGCTGGCGTGATGCACTAGCTTGTAATCGGCAGCACCTAAAATAGGGTGCTGAGCATTGGGCCCGTGGCGTGCTGCGTCTATAAGTGACTGCGGATGCTCAATTCTAAAGCCGATAGAAAAAGGTTTAGCTTCAATATAAACACCGCGTTTATGAATCATTTCAAAAGTATCGCGCGCGCTGTGGCCAACCGCTAATACTAAATGATGGGTGGGAATGCGCTCGCCACTCGCAAGGGTAACTGCTTGCACTTGTCCATCCTTAATTTCAATATCGTCAACCTTGCTTTGAAAGCGAATTTCGCCTCCAAGTGCAATGATGGTTTCACGCATTTTTTCAACCATACCCACTAATCTAAAAGTACCGATATGTGGGTGGCTAACATACAGAATTTCTTCAGGTGCGCCGGCTTGCACGAATTCGTTTAATACCTTGCGTCCGTAATGTTTGGGATCTTTAATTTGGCTGTAGAGCTTGCCATCAGAGAATGTACCTGCGCCACCTTCACCATACTGCACATTAGATTCGGCATTAAGCTCACCTTTCCGCCAAAAGTTAAAAGTATCTTTGGTGCGCTCGCGTACCGCCTTTCCGCGCTCTAGTATCAATGGTTTAAAGCCTGATTGCGCTAACACCAACGCAGCGAATAGACCGGATGGACCTAGACCGACCACGATAGGTCTGGTTTTTAAATCTGTAGGTGCTTGGGCGACAAAATGATAAGAAGTGTCCGGCGCAAGTTTTACATGCGGGTCTTTTTTAAGCTTGGCTAAAACTTTGGTTTCACCTTTAACCGTTACATCTAGCGTATAAGCTAGCAAAATAGCATCCGCTTTACGCGCATCCACACCGCGCTTAAAAATTGAGTATTCAACCAAGTCGGTGGCGTTAATGCCCAATTTTTTGATCACGGCGGCCACAATGGCGCTAGGTGGGTGATCAAGGGGCAATTTAATTTCGGTGATTCTAATCATGTTTAATTTATCTAGAAGTGATTGGCTTGCTGTCGCAATAATAACCCATCTTGCGCTTAGGGGTTAGCCGCAAACCAGTTTTGCGGCTAACCGTGTTTAGATTGTGGAGTTAAATCTCTAAGTTGAGCTGCAGTAACTGTCGTAACATCGGCACAGTGACTGGTTTTTTTGTGGTCAGTGACCACTGATCTAAAGCGTTAATGGTTGCGATTAAGGTAGGTAGATCGCGGCGTAAATAACGTAAGCAATAATCAATCACCTCTACTGGCAATCGCATACCGCGTGACTGAGCATGGCTTAACAGTGCTAAGGCCTTTTCTTCGTCACTAAGTGGCTGCAATTGATAACTTAAACCCCAAGCCAGGCGTGTGGATAAATCTTCGCGCAGGCCGAGTTGTGTCGGTGCGGCGTTGCCAGCTACAATTAAAGTGCGTGCTAGCTGTTGGTCATCTAGATGCACATTACCATCGCGTATTTGGTTATAGAGATCAAATAATGCAATTTGTGCCTCGTCATCTAGTAACTGCACATCATCGACACAGACTACCAGGCGATTAGCTGCTTGGCAGGCAGAAATTAAGTGGGATTTTCCGCTACCCGCCCCACCCCATATATAAATAAAATGCTGTGTAGCATCACTCGATTGAGTGGAGCACACGTTTTGTAATTGTTGTATAGCTTCAGCATTTAAACCGACAACAAAGTTGTCGAAGCTAGGTGAAGCAGGGGGCTGTATATCGAGCAATAATTGTCTCATAGCGCTATTGGTATAAATTGCCATCAAAGTAGTGACGGCGAAGATGGCGCAAGGCTACTGCGATAGCGGCAGAAGCTGGAAGTGCTAGCAATACGCCGGTAAAACCAAATAGTTGTCCACAAGCTAATAAGGAAAAAATGACGGCGACAGGATGCAGACCGATACGGTCTCCCACTAGGTTTGGCGTCAGCCACATGCTTTCTAATAGCTGACCTAAACTGAATACCACCACAATAGGGGTGAACTGGCTGAGTGTATTAAATTCAAGTAGGCCGGAAATAGTGGCTAGCAATATACCCAATCCTATGCCCAGATATGGCACAAAACCAAGCGCGCCAGCGAGTATGCCAATAGGTAATGCCAAATCTAAACCAGCTAACTTAAGACCTGAGGCATAGAACACGCTCATCAGTAACATTACCGTCAATTGCCCACGTAAAAATGCTGATAGCACGGCATCAATGTCGGTGGCGATTTTTTTGGTAGTAACAAACATTTTTCGTGGTACCAGTTCGCCGATTGAAGCCAGCAAGTGGTGCCAATCGCGTAAAAAGTAAAACAGCACCAAGGGCACTAGCAGTATATTGAGTAGCCAAGCAATAATGGTCATTCCATGGCTACTTAGTGTGAGTAGCATACTACCCATCAGACCGCCGGCAGATTTCCAGTTTTCACTAAGTATGTTTTGTAGTTTTTCGGTATTAAATTCAAGCGTAATGCCAAAGTTTTGCATTAGCCAAGGGTCAAGATGAAGCTTTAGGTAGGTCGTATAAATCGGCAGCCGCTCCACAACCATCATCAGCTCTTTTTGTAACAAGGGCAGTACGATAAGTAGTAGTAATAACACAGCAATAATTACGACTAAGGTCATGATTAAACTAGCAGTAGTGCGACCAAAGCGGATTATCCCCAGAGACCAATTTTCGATGCTATCAACTATTGGATTGCATATATAAGCAAGAATGGCTGCGGCTAAAAATGGTGCAAGGATAGGGCTTAACAGATAGATGAGCACTAATAGTGTGGCTACAATCAGCCATCCACTAAATTTGCTTGTAAGATTGTCTTGTTTTAGTGCCATTTAAGTTAAAATTACGAATTGAACACAGCAAATTATATTGTAGAAAGCGAGTCCGCATCTTGAATTCTGAAAATTCAGTTAAAAACCCTCCACAAAACGCTATGAGTTATCGCGATGCTGGCGTTGATATTGAGGCCGGCGATGCACTAATTGAGCAAATTAAACCATTTGCAAAACGCACTATGCGTCCAGAAGTATTAGCCGGAATCGGTGGCTTTGGCTCGCTATTTGAAATGCCTAAAAAATTCAAACAGCCTGTGCTAGTGTCTGGCACCGACGGTGTAGGCACCAAGCTGAAGTTGGCTTTTGAACTCAATAAACATGATACTGTCGGCATTGATTTGGTCGCCATGAGCGTTAATGATATTTTGGTGCAAGGCGCTGAACCTTTATTTTTCTTAGATTATTTTGCTTGCGGTAAGTTGGAAGTCGGCACCGCTGCATTAGTGATTAAGGGTATTGCCGAGGGTTGTGAGCAATCTGGTTGCGCTTTGGTTGGTGGTGAAACTGCAGAAATGCCAGGCATGTACCCCGCAGGCGAATATGATTTAGCTGGTTTTGCTGTAGGTTGTGTGGATAAAGAACTCATTATTAATGGTACGACAATTGCTAGTGGCGATGTCGTCTTGGGCTTGGCGTCTAGCGGCGCACACTCAAATGGCTATTCACTTATTCGCAAACTGATTGCGCAATCTGGGATTGACTTCGAATCTGATTTTCATGGGCAGCCATTTAAAGATGTGGTGATGGCGCCTACTCGTATTTATGTTAAACCCTTATTAAAGCTTATCGCGTCTTTACCAGTGAAGGGTATGGCACATATTACTGGCGGTGGAATTACCGAAAACATTCCACGTGTATTACCGGCAGGCTTAACGGCTGCTATCAAGAAGGGTAGCTGGACAATGCCGCCATTATTTACTTGGTTGCAAGCGCAAGGCAATGTGGCTGATCTTGAAATGTATAAAACATTTAACTGCGGTATCGGCATGGCAGTGATTGTGGCCAAAGAGCATGCAATAGCAGCACAAAAACTGTTACAAGAAGCTGGCGAAACCGTATTTGAAATCGGTGTTATCCGCGAGCAGCAGGCAGGCGAAGCACCAACTATCGTTGCGTAAACTAATTTAAGTTTTCGTGGTCTAAAGTCCTACAAAAACTTGGCGCGTTAACGACTGATGGGTTTTTATTGAGGAGTTACCGTGACAAGTTACATTAGAATTTTAAGTTTTATCCTATGTTTATTTTCTGTTGGTGTTGCAGTAGCACAACCAATCACGCCTAAGCTTATTCAAGCTAACTATGAGGCTACCCGAAACGGTCTGCCTTTTGCCAAAGTGTATGAGCAGTTAATCATTACAGGCAATACCTATAAAGTGGAAAGTATTACCAAGGGGATCGGCGTCTATGCATTATTTGGAGAGCGTAAGCTCACTAGTGTTGGTTCGGTCACCAGTCTAGGTTTAAAGCCAGATCATTTTGAATTACAGCAAGGCGATAATCCTAAAAAAGCACTGTTAGCAGACTTTGACTGGTCTAAAAATAGCTTGCAGATGATGGTAAAAGGAGTAACTAAACAAGAGGCGTTGACAGAAGGTACGCAAGACTTGGCTAGTTATGCCTATCAATTTATGTTTTTACCAGCGCCTCTTAAGGAGGCTATGATTGTGACGCTCACTACTGGTAAAAAGCTGAATCAATATCAATATAAAATCCATGCTGAGACTGATGTGATTGAATCCAATGGGGTTTCATACAAAGCCCTTCATCTGCAGCAGCAGTTGGAACCAAATAAAACGGAAAGCAAAGATTTGTGGTTAGCTACCGAGCATTATTATGTGCCAGTGCGCATTTTGATGGTGGAAGACAGTGGCGCCAAAATCGAACAAACTTTAACAGAGCTCCATGTGGAGTAAGTTTAAACTTTTATGGCAGCGCATCGGTTACCGTTGGTTAGCGGTCGCACTGTTATTATCCGCATTATTGCACCTTACTTTAATTGCTCGGTTTTATTTTAATTTAGACGATCTTAGAAGTGAGCCGCTGGTCATAAAGGCGCAGCTGGTTGCACCACCAGCGAAATCTCCCCCACCTAAACCTGTCGTTAAATCTCAGGCCAAGAGAAAAGTATTAGCAAAGCCTGCACCTTCTCTACAGCCGCGCCTTGCCCAACAGTCTGAAGCTTCTAGTTTACCCATTGATACGCCAGCAGCAAGCAATGGATTAGAGCAAATGCCAATAATACAACCTGACATTGAGGAGGAGGCGATTAACGCTAACGCCTATCACTATGTAGAGGCCAAGTATGATGTGCGCACTGATGTGGCTGCTAAATTTGACAGTGGCGCAGCAGGTAAAGCGGCGATGGAGTATCAATTACTGCCAGATGGCGCACACTATCAATTGCGCAGCGTAATTGAAGCTAGCGGTTTAGCCTCTTTGTTTATACCTAATTTACTGCAAACCAGTGAAGGTGTGATTGTTAGAAGCGGCTTACAGCCACAGCACTATTTATATCAATTTGGCAGCAAAAAGAATAAAACCTTTAGCGCCGATTTTGATTGGCCAAATCAAAAACTAAGGTTGCATAGCGCTAGTGAAGACAGGCTAGTGGACTTGCCAGAGGGCGCGCAGGACTTGCTCAGTTTTATGTATCAGTTTATGTTTGTAGCGCCGCTACAAAATATGCAAATCACTGTGACTAATGGCAAGAAGCTTGGGATCTATGATTACAGCTTTGAAGGCGAAGAAATAGTGCCGACCAAAATGGGGAATTTAAACACTTTCCATATTTTACGCCGCTCCGCTGAAGGTGACGATAAAACTGAATTGTGGCTAGCCTTAGATTATCAGCATGTACCTGTTAAAATACGCAAAACGGAAAAAGAAGGCAAAGTCTATGAGCTGTTAATTACCAGCTTAAAAACAGAGAAGCCAGCTACGCCAACACCATAGACCAATGCTAGTGGGCATCTAAGCGTTTAGATGCCCGACCAAACCAATAAAGAGAAATAACATGACCCCCAATTTAATTCGCCAGGCTTCAGTAATGCTTTCTAATCTACTTGAGTTTAATAGCCCAGCAGATGTGAAATTAAGTGAATTTTTTCGCAATAATCGTGATCTAGGTACTAAAGAACGTGCTTTTGTTGCCGAAAGTGTTTACGGCGTATTGCGCCGCTTACGCTTTTTAAGTGCAGTGACCGCAAATGATGATAACGACCCTGATGATGCACGTAAGCTGGTATTGGCGTGGATGTTACGTATACAAGGTATGAGTATCCGCGAAATGACCCCAATGTTAAGCGAACAGCAAATAGAGTGGGCACATACGATTAAAGCTAAATCAACCGAAAACTTGCCATTAGCGGTGCAAGCCGATGTTCGAGACTGGTTATGGGAAAAATTAGTAGCGCAATACGGTGAGGCAGAGGCATTAACTATTGCTCGCAGTATGCATGAGTCAGCTACGCTAGATCTACGCGTCAATACCATCAAAGGAACGCGCGATGAGGTGCTGGCTAAATTCGTTGCTGAGAACACGACTGGTGAATCTAACATTAGCAAAACCCCTTATTCACCAATTGGTTTGCGTATGCCGCTACGTTTAAATATTAGCCGCCATGTGCTTTTCACAGAAGGTAAAGTTGAAGTGCAAGATGAAGGCAGTCAGATTTTGGCGCATTTGGTTGCGGCCAAACGTGGCATGATGGTGGCAGACTTTTGTGCTGGTGCTGGCGGTAAAACTTTAGCCATAGGTGCGTTGATGCGTAACACAGGACGTCTCTATGCATTTGATGTGTCAGAGAAGCGTTTGCACAGCTTAGGCCAGCGCTTAAAACGCTCAGGTTTGAGCAACCTCAATGCACAAAGTATCAGCAGTGAAAATGACCCTAAATTAAAACGCCTTAACGCTAAATTTGATCGTGTGTTAGTCGATGCGCCGTGTACTGGCTTAGGGACTTTGCGCCGTAATCCAGATCTTAAATGGCGCCAAACGCCACAAGATTTATTAGAACTAACTGAAAAACAGGCGCGAATTTTAGCGCGCGCTGCTAAATTTACTAAGCCAGGCGGCCGTTTAATTTACTCTACTTGTAGCTTATTAAGCGATGAGAATGAACAGATTGCAGAAGGATTCTTGGCTAACCATCCTGAATTTAAATTACTCAATGCCAGCGAGATATTGAGTCAGCAACAAATTAATCTAGATACTGGTAAATACCTAAAACTATTGCCACATATTCATCATACCGATGGATTTTTTGCCGCAGTATTTGAGAAAATAGATCCTTCAGCCCCTCCAGTTAAGCTGTCCAAGGCTATAACAGTAGTTGATGTGGAGGTTCAAGTTGAGGGTTCAGAAAAACCTAAAACCAAAAAAGCGCTTGTGACAAAGAAAGCAAGTGCGGCTAAATCTCCAGTTGCGGAGAGCAAGCCTGTGAAAGCTAAAGCCGTCGCTAAGCCTAAGGCACCCGCCAAATTGGTAAAGGAAAAAACTCTGAAAGAGATTCCAGCTAAAGCAGTCAAAGTTAAAGAACCTACAGTGAAAGCTACTGCAGTTAAAAAAGTTTCAAAACCAAAAGCAGTTAAAGCTATAAAAGAGTAAGTAACTGATGAAGCTACCCAGTCTTAATAACCAAATTTTACTGGGTGCATTATTGGGTGTAGCGATTGGGTTTTATTTCCACACGCTTAATGTTGGCAATTTAGGCGAGCATAATCAGCTACTACAAGGAGGCCTTTATTCTGCGAGCATCGTTGGCACGCTGTTTATTGATCTACTTAAAATGATTTTAGTACCGCTGGTATTCTGCTCAATTACCGTAGGTATTGCTAATCTGCGCCAACATCAGCAAATGCACCGCGTTTGGGTTGCGACCCTTATTTTCTTTGTCAGTAGTATGGCTATTGCCATCGTGCTGGGTATGTCGGCCAGTCTGTATTTTAAACCGGGAGCGGGTTTAAGTCTTCCTATGTTTGATCATGCCATGCAAAATTTTCAGGCAAAGCAACTGCCGATGCCTGAGTTTTTTGCTCAGTTCTTACATGGACTATTTGTTAATCCGTTTGCGGCTTTAGCCCAAGGCGATGTATTAGCGGTGGTCATGTTTGCACTTATTTTAGGTGTGGCATTAGTGATGGGCGGAGATCGATATAAGCATATACTTGCCCTGCTGCAAGAAGCGCTAGATGTCACTATGTTAATTGTTGGCGGGGTAATGCGCTTAGCCCCGCTAGGGATTATGGCATTACTGATCAAATTGGTCGCTGTACAGAATATGGCCATCCTTAACACGCTAGCTAAGTTTGTGGCAGTAATTGTGGGTACGTTGCTAGTGCATGGCATACTGATACTGCCATTAATTTTATATCTATTTACCGGCAGAACGCCTTTATGGTTTTGGCGCGGTGCACGTGAGGCCTTAGTCACAGCTTTTGCTACTAGTTCAAGC
>CAIOPD010000070.1 GCA_903860085.1 uncultured Pseudomonadota bacterium | reverse complement strand
GGTAATGGCTCAGCATTGGCGACTCATGGTGCGCGTAAAGAATTGTTCTTGAAAGCGGGTAGATTGATTGTAGAAATCGCTAAACGCCATTATGAGCAAGATGACTACAGTGTATTGCCGCGCAATATTGCCAATATCAAAGCTTTTGAAAATGCCATGGCTTTGGATGTTTCAATGGGCGGCTCTACGAACACCGTATTGCATTTATTGGCAGCAGCTCATGAGGCAGAGATTGATTTCACGATGAGTGATATCGATCGCATCTCACGCAAAGTGCCGTGTTTAAGCAAGGTTGCACCTGCTACGCAGAAGTACCATATGGAAGATGTGCACCATGCCGGTGGCGTGATGGGTATCTTGGGTGAGTTAGATCGCGCTGGCGTGCTTCATCGCGATACCCCAACTGTGCATAGTCCTAGCATGGGCGATGCATTGGACCAATGGGACATTATGGTGACGAAAGATGAAGAAGTGAAAAAATTCTTCCGCGCGGCACCGGGTGGCATTAAAACCACCATAGCGTTTAGCCAAAGTATGCTTTATCCAACACTGGACGATGATCGTGCTGAAGGTTGTATTCGTGATAAAGCGCATGCTTACTCGCAAGATGGCGGATTAGCAGTGCTTTACGGCAACATCGCGCTTGATGGCTGTATTGTGAAAACTGCAGGTGTGGATGACAGTATTCTAAAATTCACTGGACGCGCACGCATATTTGAATCGCAAGACGCAACCGTTGAAGCAATTTTGGCCGATAAAATCGTAGCTGGTGATGTTGTAGTGATTCGCTATGAGGGCCCACGTGGTGGCCCTGGTATGCAAGAAATGTTGTATCCAACATCGTACTTAAAGTCTAAAGATTTAGGTAAAGTATGTGCCTTGCTCACTGACGGCCGTTTCTCTGGAGGGACTTCTGGGTTAAGTATCGGCCATGCTTCACCTGAGGCTGCTGAAGGCGGTGCCATAGGCTTAGTAGAAGAGGGCGATAGAATAGAAATTGATATTCCAAATCGCACTATACATTTGGCGATTAGCGATGAAGAGATGTCTCATCGTCGTGCCAAGATGGAAGCTAAAGGTAAGTTGGCTTGGAAGCCGGTGAATCGTGACCGCGTGGTTTCTCCGGCCTTACGCGCATATGCGGCCATGAGTACCAGTGCTGCGCGTGGTGCAGTCCGAGATGTGTCACAAATTGAAAAGTAATTCGACCAATATCAAAAGTTAGTACCTAAAAAAAGTAAATAAAAATGACCCCAGCCAATGTATTAATTCATCCCAAGCTAGCTGATATCAATACCACGCAAGATGTGCGTGTGGTTCAAGATGCAAATGGGTTGAGTTATATAGAAATTGAAAATCGCTATGCCACGGCTAAGCTTGCGCTACAGGGTGCCCATGTGATGCATTGGCAGCCAAAAAACACCGCAGAACCCGTGTTGTGGTTGTCTAGTAATGCCCGTTATACCGAAGGTCGTTCTATAAGAGGTGGCGTACCTGTCTGCTGGCCATGGTTTGGCGCACATCCTACTGACAGTAGTTACTGCCCACACGGCTTTGCCCGAGTGATGCCGTGGGAATTAAAAGAAAGCCTTAGCCTAAAAAATGGTACGACACGCTTGTTGTTAGAGATGACGCAAACCGAAGTTGCCAAAAAACAGCTCTCCTACCCATATCAATTTACACTTGCGATTACGGTAGGTAATAGCCTCCGTATGGAAATGACGACTACCAACTTAGCGCATCATCCATTTATGATTGGTGAGGCTTTCCACACCTATTTTAATGTGAGTGATTTAGCCAATACCAAAATTACTGGTCTAGAAAATGTGGTCTATTCAGATAAAGTATTGGCTTACGCGCGGAATGTGCAACACGGCGCTTTGAAATTTAATGGTGAGTTTGACCGTGTTTATTTAAATAGCGGTGAGGATTGCATTATTCAGGACAGCGGGTACGGTCGTGCAATACGCGTGGCTAAATCTGGCAGTAATACCACAGTGATCTGGACGCCAGGTGCAGAAAAAGCAAGTCAAATGGGCGATATGGGCTCGGCGGATGAGTGGCGCAAGATGCTGTGTGTGGAGTCTGCTAATGCCATGGAAAACAGCGTGACCATCTACCCAAATGAAACTCATACCATGGTGACAGAGTACTCTCTAGAACTGTTATAGACCGGCAGTTAAATGTCTAAATTGCCTAGAAATAAATTAGCAGAAGAAACTAGCCCGTATCTGCAGCAACATGCGCAAAACCCTGTTGAATGGTATCCGTGGGGTGAGCAAGCACTCACATTAGCGCGGGAACAGAATAAGCCAATATTGTTATCTATCGGCTATTCGGCTTGCCATTGGTGTCACGTGATGGCACATGAGTCATTTGAAGACGCTTCAATTGCTGCAATCATGAATCAGCACTTCATTAATATTAAAGTGGACCGTGAAGAGCGTCCAGATATTGATCAAATTTATCAAACTGCGCATAGCATGATGTCGCAACGTAGTGGCGGTTGGCCGCTGACAGTATTTCTAACCCCACAGCAAACCCCTTATTTTACCGGCACCTACTTTCCTAAAACCCCACGTTATCAGTTGCCAGGTTTCGCTGAGCTGTTGCCGCGTGTGGCTGCTTATTTTCATGAACGTAAAGATGAGCTGGCAACGCAAAGCGTGCAATTAGCAGAGGCGCTAGCGCGCACTATACCAGTAGCCAATCACCTAGTGAGTGCAAATGAAAACACCATTCAACTAGGTTTTGACCAGCTTAAAGCAAACTTTGATTACACTCACGGCGGATTTGGTACAGCGCCTAAATTTCCTAATCCAGCCGATATTACTTTATTGCTGCATCAAGCTCATGCCGGCAATAAGCCCGCAGAAGAGATGGTACTCCAGACATTGTCTGCCATGGCGGCCGGTGGGATTTATGATCAAATTGGCGGTGGGTTTTGCCGTTACTCAGTAGATGAACGCTGGAATATTCCTCATTTTGAAAAAATGCTTTATGACAATGGGCAGTTATTAAGTCTATATGCTGATGGCTATCAACTCAGCAGAAATGAAGCAGAAAAAGCTGTTTACGCGCAAGTGGTGGCTGAAACCATCGCTTGGATACAGCGTGAAATGCTATCAGCACAAGGCGCAATTTACTCATCGCTAGATGCGGACTCTCTAGACGCGCACGGGCATAGTGAAGAGGGCGCGTTTTATGTTTGGCAGCCGGCCGAGGTTAAAGCTTTACTGAGTCCTGAGGAGTTTGCAGTAGCTAGTCATTGCTTCGGTTTTGATCGGGCTCCTAATTTTGAGAGTCAGGCCTGGCATGCCTATATGGCGGTGATGCCAGAAGTCCAAGATCAACCTTTATTACAAAGTGCTAAAGCCAAACTAATGGAGGCGCGAGGACTGCGCACCCGCCCAGGCTTGGATGATAAAATCCTCACCTCATGGAACGCCATGGCAGCTAAGGGGTTGGCGCGTGCGGGGGTAGTGTTTGAGCGACCAGATTGGGTAGTGCTGGCACAAAATACAGTCGATTTCATCCGTAAGTATTTATGGGTTAAAAATGCAGCAGGAAACTTTCAATTGATGGCCACTGCCAAGGGTGAAAAAGTACATCTCAACGCCTATTTGGATGACCATGCTTTTTTGTTAGATACATTAATCACGCTGCTGCAAGCGAGTTACCGCTCTGTGGATATGCAATTTGCGGAAGAAATCGCAGAGGCACTAGTTGAAAATTTTGAAGCAGAAAGTGGCGGGTTTTACTTTACTTCGCATCAACACGAGCAACTAATTCATCGTGCCAAACAACCGTATGATAACGCCACCCCAAGCGGCAATGGCATTGCGACAGTTGCCCTGCAGCGGCTTGGACATATTTTAGGTGAAACGCGTTATTTACAAAGTGCAGAGCGTTCTTTGCAAGCTTTTGATAATGTAATTAAGAAAAATCCTGCTGGCTGCGCCAGTTTAACTTATGCATTACAGGAGTATCTAAACCCTCCGACTTTGGTAATCCTCCGTGGCGAGGCTGTAAAGCTAACGTCTTGGCGGCAAGCCCTGAAAAATTACTACCCACATCATATTTTTATCTACTTGGATGAGTCTGCGGATAAGTTGCCGGGAACCCTGAGAAGAAATTTATTGTCAAATGTTAGTGCTTGGGTATGTAAAGGCGTTGCTTGTTCCCAAGCCATTACTGATGTACCTAGTCTATTAAGTCAACTATAATGACCTTAGTAGTTATAAGAGTTTTTCTGAACTGGCTTGTATAAATTGTAATTGTAGGTATGATGCCAATACGAAATTCTATAAAAATTATTAAGTGTTAATTCAAGGAGATAGCATGAAAGCATTATTATTAGCAATCGCTGCTGCTGGGTCTATGTTAGTTGCAGCTCAAGCCAATGCAGTTGACGCCAAAGCGGCAGAAGCATTAGCACAAAAAAGTGGCTGTTTAGCCTGTCACAGTATCGATAAAAAAGTATTAGGCCCAGCATATAAAGATGTTGCAGCAAAATACAAAGGCGATAAGACAGCTGAAGCTAAATTAGTAGCTAAAGTTAAAGCTGGTGGTAGTGGTGTTTGGGGCCCTATGCCTATGCCAGCTAACAGTCCACAAGTTAAAGATGCAGATATTACAACTGTAGTTCAGTGGGTATTAGCAATGTAAGACTAAATTACTGTGGCAGTTAATGCCAGGTAATGAAGTAAAAAAAGCCAGTTAATCGACTGGCTTTTTTTATGGCTGATGCTGACTAGGACTTCAATTTACTGTGGTGTATAGAGTAGCTAAAATAAACCACGATACCAATTAGAATCCAGATACAAAATCTAAACCAAGTGCTCGCAGGTAGAAACGTCATCAAGGCTCCGCATGACAATATACCAAGCACCGGAATCAATGGGTTCCAAGGATTTTTGAATGGGCGCTTAAGCGCCGGATGGCGTATGCGTAATACAATCACACCGACACACACCATGACAAAGCTAGCTAAAGTGCCGATATTCACTGTTTCGGCCAACTCTCCCAGAGGAATAAACCCAGCCACTAAAGATACGACCAAACCACACAACAATATGACGCGAGTAGGTGTTTGACGATCTGGATTAATTCGCGAGAACACCGGTGGAATTAAACCATCACGACTCATGGCAAATAAGATGCGTGTTAAGCCATAGAGTAATACCAATAGTACGGTAATCAAACCAGCAAGCACGCCAGTTGCCACGAGTGTGGAGGCCCAGGTATGACCAATCTTGCTCAGTGCATAGGCTACTGGAGACGGGACATTAAGTTCTGTGTAAGAAACAATCCCAGTGAGCAGACCTGACACAATGATGTAGACCACAGTACAGAAAACGAGTGATGCTAACAGGCCTATAGGTAAATCACGCTGTGGGTTTTTAGCTTCTTCAGCGGCGGTAGATACAGCGTCAAAGCCAAAATAGGCAAAAAATACCAAAGAGGCGCCAGCTAAAACGCCAATATTCTTGCCATTCTCTAAGGTACTAAACCAACCATAGGGCATAAATGGGTGCCAGTTATCTGTATTTAAATGCATACTGGCGATGCCGATAAAAATAGCAATAGTGCACAGTTTGACCAGGACAATAATATTGTTAAAGCGTGCACTTTCTTTGACGCCTATCATTAGGAGTATCGTCAGCACCCATATAATTCCAAATGCTGGCAGATTGATGATACCGCCCAGCATGGGTGCCTTGGTGATGGTTTCTGGTAGATGTAAGTTAAAGTTGGCTAGCGTATTCACAAAATAACCTGCCCAGCCATTGGCAACTGCAGCAGCTCCCACACCATACTCTAGTAGCAAAATCCAGCCCATGACCCAAGCGGTAAACTCACCAAAAGCCACATAGCTATAACCATAAGCGCTGCCAGAGCCACCAATTGACGAGGCTAGCTCGGCGTAGGCCAAAGCAGCAAAACCAGATGCCACACCAGCAATAATAAATGACAGCACCACAGCGGGGCCGGATTGGGTGGCGGCGGCGATACCTGTGAGGACAAAGATGCCTGTACCGATAGCGCAGCCGATACCAAGCAGCGCTAAGTCAAACGCAGTTAGACATTTTTTTAAACCAGTATCCGTATGGGCTAGGATGGGCTTGGTACGAACTAGCTGCTTGTGCATAGTGTCCACTTTCTAAAAAAAATGATGAGTAACTAGTTGTAATAACTCCAACTAGTGTTTTTAGAATAATACTAGAACTATTGAAAAATTAGCTAGCAAACATGGCCGTTAGTACTTTAATCATATAAAAATGATCCAATACACCGGCACTTTCTCTGATGCTATGCATGGCCCACATTGGCGAACCTACGTCTACACTAGGAATGCCTAAGCGCGATGCAATAAGGGGCCCTATAGTGCTACCGCAACCAAGGTCGCTACGATGTGCATATTGCTGATACGGCACGCCAGCGCACTCGCAAAGTGCAATAAAGCGTGCTGCCGTGCCCGCACTAGTGGAGTAACGTTGATTGGCATTGGTTTTAATGACCGGTCCCTTATTTACCAATGCATGGTGACCAGGTTCATACGCATTTGGATGGTTGGGGTGATATGCGTGCGCCATGTCTGCGCTAATGAAGAAGCTTAGAGTCAGTGCGCGCAGTTTAGATTCATTGCTAGTTTCACAATGCGCGGCTATGCGACTGACAATATCGGATAAAAAGCTACCGCTTGCACCGCTCGCACTTTCACTACCGACTTCTTCATGGTCAAATAAAGCACAAATACAGGTTGAGTTTGGAGCTTTATTAGCAATCAATGCACTTAAAGCTGCATGGCATGATGCTAGGTTATCAAGCTGACCATTCGCCATGAACTCTTGATTAGCTCCCCAAAATACACCATTTTGCGTATCAAATACATTTAGCTCGAAATTAACAATGTCACTAACATGGATGCCGAGGGCCAGTGCGAGGTGCTCTAAAAACTGTTGGTCAGCCGCTAAGCCTTCCGTACCCTCACCAAAAATTAACGGCAACTCAGTTTGCTTATTTAGGATTAAGCCTTTGTCATTGACTTCACGATTCATGTGAATTGCCAGATTAGGCAGACGCATCAATGCGCTATCAAATTTGACTAAGCGCGCTTCAAAACCATTAGCGGTCCGAACATTGACGCGGCCAGCCACACTTAAATCACGGTCAGTAAATGTAGCTAAAATAGGACCGCCATAGACTTCAACTGCAATTCTGACTAAGCCATCGTTACCATAAGCTGCGTTGGGTTTAAGCCTTAATCCAGGAGAGTCTGTATGGGCGCCGATGATACGAAACCCGCTATCTGTAAGCGCTTGTTTGCCCATGCTAAAGGCAATAATAGAGGCGCCACCTCGCACCACATAGTAACTGCCACCTGCCAGAAGTTGCCAAGCTAGTGCTTCATTCAGCTTTATAAAGCCAGCCTTGAGCAGGCGCTGTTCTGAGGTATCTACCGCGTGCCAAGGGCTAGGACTAGCATCTATAAAATTCAGTAAGTCTTGCGCTTGTGGTTTTGCTTGGCTAGGTGTCATAGATGCTCTTTTTTTGTTTAGGTGTTGGACACCCAATCTTTATCTATCAAAAAGTCGGTATATAGCTTGGCTTCTGGACTGTTGGCCTCCGGTTTCCAATCGTAACGCCATTTGACGATGGGAGGCATGGACAGCAAAATAGACTCTGTGCGACCATTAGACTGAAGGCCGAATAGGGTGCCTCGGTCATAGACCAAATTAAATTCCACATAGCGGCCACGGCGATAGGCTTGAAAATCTCGTTCGCGCTCTGAGTATGCCATTTCCTTGCGACGTTGCACGATAGGTAAGTAGGCACCTAAGAAGCTATCCCCAACGGCACGAAGCATTTCAAAACTTTTTTCAAAACCGAGGGCATTAAAGTCATCAAAAAAGATACCACCAATACCGCGCGGTTCTTTACGGTGTTTTAGGTAAAAGTACTCGTCGCATTCTTTTTTAAATTTCGGATAATACGCTAGATCAAAAGCCTCTAAAGCATTTTTATTGCTACGGTGAAAATGGACAGCATCTTCTTCAAAGCCATAGTAAGGCGTTAGATCCATCCCGCCGCCGAACCACCAAATGTCGGTAGCATCGATCGTTGAGTCTGGATTGTTGGGCGCTTTGGCCACAAAGAAACGCACATTCATATGTACGGTAGGTACATAGGGATTGCGTGGGTGAAAGACCAGCGATACCCCCATTGCTTCCCAAGCGCGACCAGCGGCTTCGGGATGTGCTGCGCTAGCGGAAGGCGGCAGCTTGTTGCCAATCACATGTGAAAATCCAACGCCAGCACGTTCGAATACATTGCCTTCTTCTAATAAGCAGGAAGTGCCCCCGCCCCCTTCAGGACGCTGCCAGCTATCATGTAAAAAAGTTTTGCCATCTACCATCTCTAAGGCTTCCACAATACGTGCTTGTAAACCTTGCAGATAAGTAAAAACTGCTTGTGTATTGATGGCGCTTACTTGGGTTGAACTGTTCACTAATTACTAGCCTTTAATTGCGCGGAAGCCGATGTCGCGTCGGTATTGGGCACCATCAAATTTAATCTCATCTGCGATTTGGTAGGCACGACTTTGGGCAAACTTCACAGTTTCACCCAAAGTTGTCACGCAAAGAACGCGTCCGCCATTGGTTAGAACTTTGCCATCACTACTAAGGGTAGTCCCCGCATGGAATACATACGCATCAACTAGATTTTTTGGTAAGCCAGTAATTTCATCACCGAGTCTCGGTGTGTCTGGGTAATTGGCGGCCGCCATGACTACACCTAGTGCGGTACGTCTATCCCACTCAGCCTCCACTTGATTGAGTGTGCCATCAATAGCATGTTCAACCAAGCTTACTAAGTCAGTTTTCAGGCGTAGCATAATCGGTTGAGTTTCTGGGTCTCCCATACGGCAGTTGAATTCTAGTGTTTTGACATCGCCATTAGGTGAAATCATCAAGCCTGCGTATAAAAACCCAGTGTATGGGATGCCATCTTTGGCCATGCCCTCAACTGTCGGGCGTATGATTTCACGCAGTACTTTGGCGTGTATTTCTGGGGTGACTATGGGAGCAGGAGAGTAAGCACCCATGCCCCCGGTATTAGGCCCCTCGTCTTTATCACCTAATCTTTTATGGTCTTGGCTAGTGGCCAACGTTAAGATATTTTTACCATCTACCATCACGATAAAGCTGGCTTCTTCACCAGTTAAAAATTCTTCAATCACTACGCGAGCACCTGCGCTACCTAGCTTGTTATCTGAAAGCATGGCGTCAATTGCAGCATGCGCCTCTTCTTCAGCCATGGCGACGACGACACCCTTACCTGCCGCCAATCCATCGGCTTTAATTACAATAGGGGCACCTTGCTGTTTTACGTAGGCATGAGCGAGGGTCGCATCGGTAAACGTCGCATAAGCCGCGGTAGGAATATGATGTCTAAGCATAAAGGCTTTAGCATAATCTTTAGAGGACTCTAGTTGTGCTGCAGCTTGCGTTGGACCAAATATTTTTAAGCCGGCCGCACGGAACGCATCGACCACACCTTGAGATAGTGGTGCCTCTGGGCCAACAATCGTTAGTTTCACCTGCTCTTTTTGCGCAAATGCCAGCAAGTCTGGCACGCTAGTAATTGGCACATTAACCATGTCAGGATCCACTGCAGTACCTGCGTTGCCTGGGGCGACGTAGACACGGCTTACTTCTTTATTTTGGGCAACTTTCCAAGCAAATGCATGCTCGCGACCACCGCTTCCTATGACTAATATTTTCATACCTAAACCTTTACATGCTTTTATTAATGCCAGCTTGGCCGTTCCCCGCGAAGAGATTAGAGAATGCTGTGTTTAATGCCTGAAATGACGAATGCCAGTCACTACCATGACCAAGCCATGTGCGTCTGCTGCTGCGATAACTTCATCGTCACGGATGCTACCACCCGGGTGGATGACGCAACTAGCTCCAGCTTCAGCCAGCACATCGATACCATCACGGAAAGGGAAGAAGGCATCAGAGGCAACCACTGAGTTTTTAAGACTCAACCCAGCATTTTGCGCTTTAATGGCAGCAATCTTGGTGCTATCAACACGGCTCATTTGACCTGCCCCTACGCCAAGCGTCATACCATCACCACAGAATACAATAGCATTGGATTTCACATATTTAGCCACGCGCCAGGCAAACAGTAAATCTGCCATTTGCTGTGGTGTTGGGTGTTTTTGAGTCACGACCTTTAATTCAGTCGGGCTGATTTCATGATTATCTGCGGTTTGTATCAAAATTCCAGAGCCTACGCGTTTGATATCTTGTGCATTACGGCCTTGCTCAAAAGGGGTGGTGCCACCTTTAGGTAAGGCAATTTGCAATACGCGTACATTGGCTTTGGCTGTAAAAATAGCTAATGCTTCAGCCGTGTAGCTTGGGGCAATCAGCACTTCAACAAACTGTTTGCTAATCGCTTCTGCGGCGACCTTATCTACAGTGGTATTAAATGCGATAATGCCTCCGAACGCGCTGCTTGGATCGGTTTTAAAGGCTTTGCTATAAGCTTCTAGCGCATCTGCGCCTAAGGCTACGCCGCAAGGGTTAGCATGCTTTACAATCACACAGGCAGTTGAGGAGAAGCTTTTCACTGTTTCCCAAGCCGCGTCAGCATCAGCGATATTGTTATAACTTAATTCTTTTCCTTGCAATTGCTGGGCTGTCACCAAAGAACCTGGTGCTGGATATAAGTCGCGATAGAAAGCTGCTTGCTGATGCGGGTTTTCACCGTAACGTAAATCTTGTAACTTCACAAAACGTGCATTACTTTGAGCAGGAAAATCACTACGTGAACCATCAGCATTAAATGAGGATAAGTAATCACTAATCGCCCCATCATAATTGCTGATACGGTTAAATGCAGCCACAGCTAATGCAAACTG
>CAIOPD010000069.1 GCA_903860085.1 uncultured Pseudomonadota bacterium | reverse complement strand
TTGTTTAAACGGGTCGCAATTGCCCTAGCAAGACTTGGCTTGCCGTCCAGTAATGCTAGCCTAAAGCGTGCCCAGATATCATCCGTAGACAGTGCCCCAGTTTTTTGCAATAAATCAAATAGTGCATTGCAGTTTGATGGTAAATCTACTGTCGTCATCCATAGGCTACGACTGGCTTCTGTAACATCAACATCGCCAATTTGGGCATGACCGAGCAATGCATAGCATTGTAACGTCACGTCATCACGTTGAAAATCCGCATACTCTTCAAAGAAAGGTTGCCAATTACCTTGCTTAGCGAGCTTTTTCATCCATTCACCGCGCAAACGCTCTGTAAACGGCAGGTCAATATATTTTGCTAAAAAGTTTTGTACATCTTCATCACGCGCTTGCTCTAATTTAAGCAACATTAGCCAATAGTCAGCATAAGGCGCTAACACATATTGTTGCGTATGCAACTGCTTAGCATCTTCTGCTAGAGCCGACTCATTCCTACCGGCATAAGCATCACGCGCATGCTGAAATAACGTCTCATTCGACAAGGCGTACGCTTGACACGAAAATAGCCCAATGGCCACGCTAATGAGGAGGCCTATTATGTGGAAACTTAGGTGTAGCTTTCTAGTGAGGATGCTTAGGCTGTACATAAACGCTTAAATATTAGAGTAGACGGCGTAGCATAAAAAGTACGGCAATGAATAACAGCAAAAACAAGCTGTACGTGAGTGTTTTTTTGAAATAAAGCAGATATTTCTTATCTTCATATAACAAGTACAACCCCAGCAATAACATCGCTGTAATAACGAGTAGGACTAATATAAGGCGAATGATTAACATAATACGCCATTTTTCCTTAACAACATTAGCCGATCAATAACGCCGGCGACTTAAGTAACCGCTTAGTAGCTAGGTTGCGGCTTCAACTGCTTATTTTGCCCTAAAAACTCACTAGGTGCATCTTCCGCTTTCTCAAAAGTAATGTATTCCCACGCATCAGCATCAGCTAACAGCGCGCGTAGTAATTTGTTATTCAAGGCATGGCCAGATTTATAGGCTTGAAAGGCACCTAAAATCGGGTGGCCTAACATATATAAATCACCAATCGCATCAAGTGCTTTGTGTTTAACAAACTCATCGTCGTAACGCAGACCATCTGAGTTAAGGACACGATATTCATCTAAAACGATGGCGTTATCTAAACTTCCACCGCGTGCCAACCCATTAGACCTCAAATATTCTACTTCGTGCATAAAGCCAAAAGTGCGCGCACGACTAATTTCTTTAATATAAGAATCTACAGCAAAATCTATCTTCACATTATTGCCAGACTGTTCAAAAACAGGATGGTTGAAATCAATAGTAAAGTCTACTTTGAAGCCATGATATGGCTCAAAACGTACCCATTTATCTCCTTCAACGACTTCTACAATTTTTTTCACTCGGATAAATTTCTTAGCTGCGTCTTGCTCCAGCAAACCTGCTTCTTGTAATAAAAATACAAAGGGACCTGAGCTACCATCCATAATGGGTATTTCAGCCGCATCAATATCAATATAGACGTTGTCAACACCTAAGCCGGCTAGCGCCGACATAATGTGTTCAACGGTGGCAACGCGCACGCCATTAGCTTCTAGCGCAGAACACATGCGGGTGTCATGCACTGCACTAGGAGTTGCCAAGATTTCATTGGGTTGAGGCAGATCAACCCGCTTGAAAACGATGCCAGTGTCG
>CAIOPD010000068.1 GCA_903860085.1 uncultured Pseudomonadota bacterium | reverse complement strand
CGGTTTAGTGTTGTATTTTGTTTTTTGTAATGAGGGTGAACGACGCACTAATGGGTCAGCATTATATTGTGGCACCTCACCAATACGTTGCAAGCCATCATGCTTGATATTCACCTGAATCTCTACTAGCTGTTTAAGGTTGTTATTAAGACTACGCCAAACCACAGCCGATGGTTTTTCACCGCCAAAGATTGCCGTCTTCACTTGCTCACTAGTTTCATAGTCAAAGCCCGGGATACCTAGCGTGTTAGCTAATACCCTTAGCACTTTCCAACCAGGACGGCACTCGCCTAATGGCTTAGCAGCAGCGGTAAAGCTTTGCACCCTACCCTCCATACTCATAAAGGTGCCTGAAGTCTCAGTAAACGGTGCAATGGGTAACAATACATCCGCGTGCTCAAGAGCCTCTGATTTATAAGCGGTAAGCGCTACGACACATTCAGCTTTTTGCATTGCAGCCTTAGCTAATGAAGCGTGTTGACAATCTAACTCAGGCTCTATATTGACAATTAAATAAGCTTTACGTGGCACTTCTAGCATTGCACGCGCATGCATACCTGTGCTGCTAGGCATCACACCGATAAAGTGCATGCCAGTACTATTAGCCGCTGCAGGTAAGATGCCACCTTTAGCGCCAGAAATACCGCCAATAGCCTCAGCCATACTATACATCTCAGTAAAGCGCGGATCACTCAAGGCCATATTGCCTAAGAAAATACCGACTTTAGGGGCAATCAAATCTACCTCTGCACCATGCCCAGCTAAACTCTCAGCCATTGCTTGCGTATTAGGACGTACTTTGATTTCTGCTAACAATTCATTGAGCGATGGTGGCAAACATAGCGATAACCGCTGTAAGCCAGACATGGCTTTTAGCACTTGGCCTAATACATTTACCATATCATTCGGACGCACAATCACTTTATGCGCTATGTCCATTAACGGATCATTATCCAACGGACTAATAATAGATAACTGTGCACCATTGGCCACCGCTTTACGGAAACGTTGTGCTAGTAAGGGATGCTCATTACGTAAATTAGAACCTATGACTAAAATTCGATCTAACTCTTCAATTTCTTGAATGTTGCAACCCATCCATGGTGTCCCGACTCGTTTGCCGTCTAATCTGAAATCCGTCTGACGTAAACGATAATCGACATTGCCACAATTCAAACCATTGGCTAACTGTTTTGCGAGGTAACCTTCCTCCATCGTACTATTAGGAGAAACCAAAATACCTAAAGCTTCACTGCCATACTCGTTGGTTATATCTTTAATTTGACCGGCGGCAAATTCAAGCGCCGTTTTCCAATCTGTTTCTACCCAATTGCCGTTATGCTTAATCATCGGCACTTGTAAACGATCTGGACTATTTAAACCTTCGTAAGAATACCGATCACGGTCAGACAACCAACATTCATTGATACTTTCTTTATCACGCGGCAATACGCGCATGACTTTATTGTCTTTCACATGTACTTCTATATGCGAACCAAGACCATCATGGGGAGCAATGCTCGGCCTGCGTGTGAGTTCCCAACTACGAGCAGAATAACGATAAGGCTTACTGGTCAGGGCACCTACGGGACACAAATCAATAATGTTACCTGAGAGCTCAGAGTTAACGCTCTTATCCACATAAGCCGTAATTTCTGCGTGCTCACCTCGGCCCACCATACCCAACTCCATCATGCCGCCGACTTCTTTTAAGAAGCGAACGCAGCGCGTGCATTGAATACAACGCGTCATATCAGTGCTGATTAATGGACCAATGTTTTTATTAAAAACTACGCGCTTTTCTTCGGTGTAACGTGAACCACTCGTACCATAGGCCACAGCCACATCTTGTAAATCACACTCACCGCCCTGGTCGCAGATTGGACAATCAAGCGGATGGTTAATCAGCAAAAACTCCATCACACTTTTTTGCGCCTCAATGGCCGCTTTAGATCGAGTAAAGATCTTCATGCCATCAGCTACTGGCGTAGCACAAGCTGGTAATGGTTTATTAAATTTTTCTACCTGTACTAGACACATACGGCAGTTAGCCGCGACCGATAACTTTGGGTGGTAGCAAAAACGTGGTATAGCAATCCCTAGCTTATCTGCCGCATCAATAATGCTGCTGCCGTTTTCGACTTCAAGCGCTTTTCCGTCAATTTCAATATTTAACATTACTGTGATTCCACCATGCTCTTGCCATGCTGAATGTAATACTCAAACTCTGGCCTAAAATGTTTTATAAAACTTAATACTGGGGTTGCTGCCGCTTCGCCGAGAGCGCAAATAGTGCGTCCTGAGATGTTGTTACTGACGTCTGTCAGTAAGTCCAAATCTTCCATCTTGCCTTGGCCATTTACAATACGTGTAATGATGCGGTAAACCCAGCCAGTACCTTCGCGGCATGGCGTACATTGACCACAACTTTCTTCATAAAAGAAGTAGGACAATCGATGTAAGGCTTTCACCATACAGGTCGTTTCATCCATTACAATCAGAGATCCTGCGCCTAAGCTAGATCTAGCTTTACTTAAGCCATCATAGTCCATGGTTGCCGCCATGATAGTAGCGGCTGGTAGAACCGCAGTTGAAGGCCCCCCAGGAATCACAGCCTTGAGCTTGCGCCCTTTCCATACACCGCCGACCATTTCTAAAAGCTCACTGAATGGCATACCCATTTTGACTTCGTAATTGCCTGGCTTTTCGACATGGCCAGATACTGAAAATAATTTAGTACCGCCTGAATTGGGCACACCTAATTCAGCAAAAGCAGCGCCGCCATGCTGCATAATCCAAGGGATGCTGGCATAACTTTCGGTATTGTTGACGTTGGTCGGTTTGCCGAATACACCGTAACTTGCGGGAAATGGTGGCTTAAAGCGTGGCTGGCCTTTTTTACCTTCAATCGATTCAATCAGCGCCGTTTCTTCACCGCAGATATAAGCACCGTAGCCATGTACCGCGTACAAATTGAAGCAGAAATTGGTACCGAATAAATTCTCACCCAAATAGCCCGCTGCTTTAGCTTCATGCAAAGCAGCTTCAAAAGTTTCGTAATCCTGCCAAATTTCACCGTGAATATAGTTATAACCAACATGAGCACCCAAGGTATATGCTGCAATGGCCATCCCTTCAATTAATTGGTGTGGGTTATAGCGAATAATATCGCGGTCTTTAAACGTGCCAGGCTCACCTTCATCGGTGTTACATACCAAGTACTTAGTGCCGTCAAAATAACGCGGCATAAAGCTCCATTTAAGTCCAGTAGGAAAACCTGCACCGCCACGACCGCGTAAGACTGAATCTTTGACCTCAGTAATAATATCGGTGGCTTTGGTTTTTTCAGTCACGATACGTTTTAACGCGCTATAACCGCCGAGCTTAATATAAGTAGCCAAGGACGCCGGATTTTCTTCAGTCAATGTGCGAAGACAAACTAACGTTTGACCTTTTAAATCTGTCATCACAGGCTTCATTGCGTCTAATTCTTTCATTTTGGTGGCCATTATTTCAACGCTTCCAAAATTTCGTCTACTTTTTCTGGGGTTAGAAACTCGTGCATCGCATGGTTATTCACCGTCATTAAAGGTGCCCCACCACAAGCGCCCATGCACTCACCCTCTTTTAGGCAGAACTTACCATCCGCGGTCACTTCATTAAAACCCACGCCCAGCTTAGTTTGCAAATGACTGACGATTTCATCGCTATCACGCAACATGCAGGAGATATTCGTACACACGGTAATTTTATATTTACCTACCGGCGATAAATCATACATATTGTAAAAACTAGCCACCTCTAAAGCGGCAATCTCAGGCATACCCAAGTATTGCGCAACCTCTGAAATGCTGTCTTTAGATAACCAACCTCGCTCAGTCTGAACGATGCGAAGCGCACTCATTACTGCAGCTTGCCGCTGGTCTGCTGGATACTTCGTCAGCTCGTAATCTATTTTTTCAATGGCTTGTGTACTTAACATTTTTATCTATCAATTTCACCAAATACGATATCTTGGGTACCAATAATTGCGACTAAGTCGGCAATCATATGGCCACGGGTCATTTCGTCTAATGCGGCTAAATGCGGGAAACCAGGCGCACGGATTTTAAGTCGATACGGTTTATTGGCACCGTCTGAAACCATGTAAATACCAAACTCACCCTTAGGATGCTCAACCGCGGCATAAGCCTCGCCTGCAGGCACATGAAAGCCTTCAGTAAATAATTTGAAATGGTGAATCATGTCTTCCATATTGGTTTTCATGCTTTCACGGTTTGGCGGCGCTACTTTTGTATCGCTAGTGATTACTGGACCCGGATTCTTACGTAACCAGTTGATACACTGCTTAATAATGTGATTAGACTGCCTAAACTCTTCCATCCGCACCAAATAGCGATCGTAACAATCACCATTGACGCCCACGGGAATATCAAAATCCAAATCCGCATACACTTCATAAGGTTGCTTCTTACGTACATCCCAAGCTATCCCAGACCCACGTAACATTGGTCCAGTCATACCTAATGCTAATGCGCGCTCTGGCGTGACGATACCTACACCAACTGTACGCTGCTTCCAAATACGATTATCGGTAAGTAGCGTTTCGTATTCATCCACATAACCTGGAAAACGATTACTAAAATCTTCAATAAAGTCCAATAAAGAACCTTGGCGGTTTTCATTTTGTTTTTTAACTGTTTTGGCATTACGTAAAGGTGAAACTGCATACTGTGGCATTTGTTCAGGCAAATCACGGTAAACGCCACCTGGACGGTAATAGGCAGCATGCATACGCGCACCAGAAACCGCCTCATAGCAATCAAATAAATCTTCGCGCTCACGGAAAGCGTACAAGAATACGGTCATCGCACCCACATCCAACGCATGCGCTCCAAGCCATAACAGATGGTTGAGCACACGGGTAATTTCATCAAACATGACACGTATATATTGTGCACGGAGCGGCACATCAATACCCATCATCTTTTCAATCGCCATTACATAGGCATGTTCATTGGACATCATGGATACATAATCTAGTCTATCCATATAAGGGACTGATTGAAGATAGGTACGATTTTCAGCCAACTTCTCAGTACCACGATGCAATAGACCAATATGCGGATCAGCGCGTTGGATAACTTCACCATCTAACTCCAGCACCAAACGCAAGACACCATGCGCTGCAGGATGCTGGGGACCAAAGTTCATCGTGTAATTTCTAATCTCAGCCATGGTGAACGCCCTCCTTGCGGATTACGCGCGGTACGTTATTGCGCTCATCAATCGTGACGGGCTGATAGATCACACGCTGCTGTTCAGGGTCGTAACGCATTTCTACATTACCAATCATTGGAAAGTCTTTACGGAAGGGATGTCCAACAAAACCATAATCGGTCAATAATCGACGTAAATCTGGATGGTTTTCAAACATAATGCCAAATAAATCAAAGGCCTCTCGTTCATACCAATTTGCCACCGGCCAAATATCCACTAACGTCGGCAGCACAGGAAAGTCCGTATCGGTCGCGTAGACACGCAAACGCAAACGCTGATTCAAACTTACTGACAAGAAATGAGACACCACGGCATAACGCAATCCAGTGTAACTACCGTCAGCATAGTCTTGATAATCAACGCCACATAAATCAATTAGCTGCTCAAACCTCAAACCTTCGGCATCTCGCAAAATTAAGCATACTGCTAGATAGTCGGCGGAGGTGCATTCAATACTGATTTCACCTAGAGCGCTGGTAAGCTTGCTTATTTTTCCGCCAAGCGCCTTTTGCAAATTCGCTGACAACTGATTTAATCTGGATGACATATTATTTTTAGCTGGCTATTCGTTTGATTGGCACTAGCGTGCAATGGTATTGGTACGTTTGATTTTATTTTGCAACTGGATAATGCCATAAAGCAAAGCTTCAGCTGTGGGTGGGCAGCCTGGCACGTAGACGTCAACTGGCACGATGCGATCACAACCACGCACAACAGCATAAGAGTAATGGTAATAGCCACCACCATTAGCACAAGAACCCATGGAAATCACCCAACGCGGCTCAGCCATTTGGTCATAGACCTTACGCAGAGCTGGTGCCATTTTATTTACCAAAGTCCCGGCAACAATCATCACATCTGACTGGCGTGGACTGCCACGAAAAACAATACCAAATCTATCTAAGTCGTAACGAGAGGCACCTGCGTGCATCATCTCTACCGCACAACACGCCAAACCAAAGGTCATGGGCCACATAGAGCCGGTGCGAGTGTAGTTAATCACGGTATCTAACGTGGTGGTAACAAAGCCTTTTTCTAAAATACCTTCTAAACTCATGCCACATGATCCATTTCAACATCAAAAATAACTACACTTATTAAAGCGGGTAGCGGAACTAGCCTAAATTGAAAAACTAAGCATTGACTTAAGTTTGAAATTAATCCCACTCCAATGCGCCTTTCATCCACTCGTAAATAAAGCCGATTACAAGCACACCCAAAAAGAACATCATGGCAATAAAACCAGACAGACCAATCTCTTGAATCACCACGGCCCAGGGGAATAAGAAAGCAATCTCTAAGTCGAATAAAATGAAGAGTATGGCAACCAAGTAATAACGCACGTCAAACTTCATGCGCGCATCTTCAAAGGCTTCAAAGCCACACTCATAGGGAGAATTTTTTGCAGCATCTGGTTTATGAGGTGAAACCAGCTTACCTAATACTAGCGGTCCAACGCCGACGGCTAAACCCACAAGGATAAACAACAATATCGGAAAGTAATTTTCTAGCACTTGCTAGCCCCAATGTGAATCGTTAAATTAAGTGATTAAGAATTTTACTAATAATGACAGTTTTTTATTACATTACTGTTACGTAGATTGACTATCATTACTTAAGTTGCAATTGTAACCTAATACCAGTCAGCTTTGAAGCAGAGAACGACTAATATTGAAGCTATTTCAACTAAATTTGCAGCCCCTAACCATTGGCATCAATTTCCATTTATAAGCACAGTTCGACTCGTATTGTCCCGTAATTTTTCACTTAACAGCTTGACCAAGATCAAGGTTGGATCTTAATAACATCACAGCTAATACCATATTTTTTTAGCATGTCATCATTTCTTCACCTAGCGTGCATTACAATTCAACTATTCTATTTATTTACAAAAGAGCCGTAATGGAAAACTTTCTTGAAAATATGATTTTTCGCAGTCGCTGGGTATTAGCACCTATGTACCTTGGCTTGGTAGGCGGGCTATTTATACTGCTCATTAAATTTGTTCAGGAGTTCTCTCACATTGTCATTCATATATTAGATACAACAGAGCGTGATGCAGTTTTGTCTTTATTAGCTTTAGTCGATATTACGCTAGTAGCTAATCTGTTAATTATGGTCATATTCAGTGGTTATGAAAATTTTGTGTCTAAAATTGATGTGGACGATCATGTCGACAAACCAGAATGGATGGGTAAAGTCGATTACTCTGGCTTAAAGCTAAAGTTGATCGGCTCTATCGTTGCGATCTCAGCCATAGATTTGCTAAAAGCATTTATGCACATTTCAACCCCTGGCGTAGAACATCTAAACAACATGCAAATGGCTTGGATGGTTGGTATTCATATCACACTGATTGTTTCCGGTGTGTTGTTTGCCTTAATGGATAGAATTGCCGAACCAAAGGGTGGCCATTAATCTAGGTGCAACTTCAATAATCAAAGTTTTATCATGTTAAAAAAATTTGAACCGTCTCCTTTTTTAGTAGCCTGCGCGCGATTTTTTACAGCGCGACTCAGGCTGTTTTTCTCCATAGCGATTGGCGTGACTGCGGCGCTCGTGCTACCTCAGTCATTGGCCCTGCATAACATCACGCGCGTCATTATTGGCTGGAATGTGGGCACCTGGCTATACCTAATCTTGGCCGCGCGCATGATGTTTTGGAGTAGTCATGAAAAAATGCGTAGCCGGGCTATTTCGCATGATGAAGGCAAGTTTTTTGTCTTGGCTATGGTCATCTTTGCCGCCATCGCCTCATTAGGCGCAATTGTTGCTGAACTTTCTGTAGTGAAAGACATGCATGGCATGTTGCGCTACTTACATATTGCGCTTGCCATACTCACCATTCTATCGTCTTGGGCATTTACGCAAGTAATGTTCGCTCTGCATTACGCACATGACTTTTATGTAGCCACCGAACTTGGCGAGAATGGCGGACTGG
>CAIOPD010000067.1 GCA_903860085.1 uncultured Pseudomonadota bacterium | reverse complement strand
GGATTGAAGAGCGTAACGATACAGAGCACTTAGATGGCCCCAGCTCAGAATTCGGTAACCAACGTAAAGCTGACCCAGCGCTAGCTGATATGCGTTTCAATTTACTTCGCAAACCACGTCGCGCTAAAGCTGGCATGAACGTGAGTCAAATGCACTATGCACGCCAAGGTATTATTACCCCAGAAATGGAGTACATAGCCATTCGCGAAAATCAACGCCGCGACAATATGAGTGAATTGCTGCAAACTCAGCATAAAGGTAAGGATTTTGGTGCCAGCATTCCACAAACTATTACCCCGGAATTTGTCCGCGATGAAGTAGCTCGTGGTCGCGCCATTATTCCAATGAACATTAATCACCCCGAAATTGAGCCGATGATTATCGGCCGTAATTTCTTGGTAAAAATTAACGCCAATATCGGCAACTCGGCGCTAGGGTCAAGCATCAGCGAAGAAGTTGAAAAAATGGTGTGGAGCACGCGCTGGGGTGGCGATACCGTGATGGATTTATCTACCGGTAAAAACATTCATGAAACCCGCGAGTGGATTATCCGTAACTCACCAGTACCAATTGGTACTGTGCCTATCTATCAAGCGCTAGAAAAAGTTGACGGTAAAGCCGAAGATTTAACATGGGAAATTTTCCGTGACACGCTGATTGAGCAAGCGGAACAAGGTGTGGATTACTTTACGATTCACGCTGGTGTGCGCTTGGCTTATATCCCGATGACCGCAAAACGAATGACCGGCATCGTGTCGCGTGGCGGTTCTATTATGGCGAAATGGTGTTTAGCGCATCATAAAGAATCCTTCTTGTATGAGCATTTTGAAGATATCTGTGAAATCATGAAAGCCTATGATGTGTCGTTTAGCTTAGGCGATGGACTGCGCCCAGGTTCAATTTACGATGCCAATGATGAAGCACAATTTGCAGAGCTCATTACTTTAGGGGAGTTAACACAAGTCGCCTGGAAACATGATGTTCAATGCATGATTGAAGGCCCAGGTCACGTGCCGATGCATTTAATTAAAGAAAACATGGAGCTTCAACTTGAGCATTGCGGTGAAGCACCATTTTATACTTTAGGCCCATTAACCACTGATATCGCACCAGGCTACGACCACATTACCTCGGGCATCGGCGCTGCCATGATCGGCTGGTACGGTTGTGCTATGTTATGTTATGTAACCCCAAAAGAACATTTGGGTCTGCCCGATAAAGAGGATGTGCGCGTAGGCATTATTACCTACAAAATTGCCGCTCATGCTGCCGATTTAGCAAAAGGCCACCCTGGCGCACAAATTCGTGACAATGCATTATCAAAAGCACGTTTTGAATTCCGCTGGGATGACCAATTCAATCTTGGCTTAGACCCAGACAAGGCCAAGGAATTTCATGATGAAACTTTGCCGCAAGATGGTGCTAAACAAGCCCATTTCTGCTCAATGTGTGGTCCACATTTCTGCTCAATGAAAATCACACAAGATGTGCGTGACTATGCGGCTAATTTAAATATTTCTGAGCAAGAAGCCTTAACAAAAGGTATGCAAGAGAAATCCATCGAGTTTGTGAAAAAAGGCAGCGAGGTCTATCAAAAAGTTTAGTCATTTGTAGAGGCTGTCTCGCACAGCGCTTATAAAAAAAGCAGGCCTAGTGTCTGCTTTTTTTATATGCAAGATATTAATAAATAAAAAGAATGTGCGTTTTTTTGTTAAAATGGTCATATAAATTAATTGAATGCAGACCACTTTGACTACTCTTAAACTCAGCAAGAAACCAGATGGCGATCTTGTTAAAGCAACTAAGGCGCCTGTGCGTCGCGCAGAAACTGTAAAGCGTGATCGTAGCGTAGCGCCCGCAAAAACGGTCATGCCAGCAAGGGAAGAATTGCAAATCAGCCCCGCAGAGTCTGGGCTAGCGAGTGGATCGCCTAGCCGCCAAAGAAATCATCGCTTTGATGGCAAGCTGCATGGTGATGAATCCGAAACAGCATCTCCAGCTAGAGAATCAGTTACGCGCTCATTTGAACCGCGTCAGCCTGAGTCAAGAAATTCTAGCGCTACAACACCTGAGCGACCACAAAGACCAAGGCCAGCTCAAAACCCTAGAGCGAATACTAACGAGCCGCAATACCGACAAGCGCCACGCCGTGGTGGCAAGATGCGTGATGGGTATGAGTCTAACGAGTCCACTCATGGTCGTGCCGCTTTCGCTGCCTCTAAGCCGGTAGCTAGCGATCCTGAATTCCCGCGTCTGTCTAAACGTATGGCTGAGCTAGGCCTTTGTTCACGCCGTGAAGCGGATGAGTGGATTGTCAACGGTTGGGTCAAAGTAGATGGCGAGATTATTGAAACTCTGGGCACGCGAATTAACCCTGACGCTGAAATCATTATCAGTAGTTATGCGCAAGAACAGCAGGCAGAAACAGTAACGATTATCCTACATAAGCCTGTGGGTTATGTCAGCGGGCAAGCGGAAGATGGGTATCAGCCAGCCGTAGTATTAATTCATCCCGACAATCAATGGCCGGACGATCCAGAACTTCACGGTTATCATCCGAAGCAATTTCAGCGTGGATTTTTACACGGGCTAGCGCCAGCAGGTCGCTTAGACATTGACTCTACAGGTATGTTAGTGTTCACTCAGGACGGACGTGTCGCTCGGCATTTAATCGGCGAAGACTCTAGCGTAGAGAAAGAATATCTTGTGCGCGTAGAGGGCAATTTAACAGATGCGAACATGAAGCTACTTAATTTCGGCCTGACTTTAGATGATGTAAAACTGAAGCCAGCCAAAGTGAGTTGGCAAAATGAAGACCAACTGCGCTTTGTATTACGTGAGGGTAAAAAGCGCCAAATTCGTCGTATGTGTGAAATGGTCGGCTTACATGTGGTGGGTTTAAAACGTATCCGCATTGGTAGTGTCAATCTTGGCAAACTACCCGTCGGTCAATGGCGTTATCTGCGCAACGAAGAGAAATTTTAGATGGGTTTGTTTGATAACTTAGCTGGCGCCATGTTGGCTAAAATGGGTGGGGATCAAGCCAGTATGGCGAAGGCTGCACTGGATATGTTCAACCAACTCGGTGGATTAAGCGGCGTCTTAGATAAACTTAATGCACAGGGATTACCAGAACAAGTAGCTTCATGGGTAGGTCAAGGAGATAACTTAACCATTTCAGCCGAGCAAATCACTGCATTAGTAGGACAAGCCAAAATTGTAGCAATGGCGCAAAAATTTGCCATAAGCCCCGATGAGCTAAGCCGCAACATTGCTGAAAATTTGCCTAAATTGGTGGATAAATTAACGCCGAATGGCATAGTGCCCAAAGATGGCGGCAACCTGCTCGGGGCAC
Source organism: uncultured Pseudomonadota bacterium (assembly GCA_903860085.1). Lineage (GTDB taxonomy): Bacteria > Pseudomonadota > Gammaproteobacteria > Burkholderiales > Methylophilaceae > Methylotenera. The sequence continues at coordinate 19,640 of CAIOPD010000067.1, read as the reverse complement.
TAATGAGCATGATGAAGTAAACATTTGATAAAATTGAACAAAGGGCGAATCATCGCCCTTTGTTTTATGTGCACACTTACAATTTAAAGCCCCACTAAAGGCTGAAGCGGAAATTATCACCATGGATTTACTCTTACTAGTTAAAGCCCTCATCCTCGGTTTAGTTGAAGGCATTACTGAGTTTCTGCCGATAAGTAGCACCGGACATTTGATTATTGCTGGTGATTTACTTAACTTCAACGACGAGAAAGGTAAGGTATTTGAAATCGTGATTCAGTTGGCGGCGATTTTAGCCGTTTGCTGGGAATATAGAGTTAAGTTAGTGAAAACATTGCTGGATGTGACGGGCAGACGACTAGATATACAGGGGAATCAAAAAACACAAGTATCGCAATCCAATGAATTTGTACTTAACTTACTAATAGCATTTTTACCCGCAGCTGTGCTCGGCTTAGCTTTTCACAGCGCTATTAAAACCTATCTATTTTCGCCGTTAACTGTTGCCATAGCGCTGATTGTAGGTGGATTCGCAATTCTGTTGATTGAATACAAAGCGGAAAATACGCCATCGGCTAATGTTAGCAGCATCGACCAAATCACTAAAATACAGGCTATCAAAATTGGCTTCGCGCAGTCACTTGCACTGATTCCCGGTGTGTCACGAGCTGGCGCTACTATCTTGGGTGGCATGGTGTTTGGCCTTAACCGACAAATTGCAACTGAGTTCTCATTTTTTCTGGCAATCCCCATTATGTTTGCCGCCACCGCTTATGATTTGCTGAAAAACTGGCAGTTATTATCAGTCAGCGATATCGGAATGTTTACAGTAGGCTTTATTACTGCTTTTGCTTCAGCTTTATTGGTGATTAAAATGCTACTAAAGTTTGTAGCCACGCACAACTTCAAAGTGTTTGCTTGGTATCGCATTGCGTTTGGTGCTTTAGTAGTAATCTACTACTGGAATCTTACTTAAACACAATCTAACGCCATCATTAATATGGCTAGGCAAGGTTAGTCTAAAAGGGTTAAAATTTTCGTAAATCTTGCAGTGAGAATGATCATGAAAAAACTCCTAAAATATTCGACCTATGGTCTGGGTGGATTAGTAGGTCTATTGTTAATCGTACTCGCCATTGTTGCGGCTACCTTTAACCCCAACGATTATAAGCAACAAATCATCGATTTAGTGCAGGCTAAAAAAAGCCGCACTTTAAAATTGGATGGTGATATCAAACTTTCTTTTTGGCCAAAAATCGGCGCTAATTTGGGTAAGGTTTCACTCTCAGAACATAAAAGTAGCGCTGAATTTGCCTCAGTTGACAGTGTTAAAGTTTCGCTGGCTTTGCTACCTTTGCTTAAAAAAGAGTTAATTGTAGATTCTGTTTACATTGTTGGCGCACACGCAAACGTAATTAAATATAAAGATGGTAGTACCAACTTTGACGATTTAATGAGTCCTGATGATGAAGAGTCACAAGATATAAAATTTGATATTGATGGCATTAACATTACTAACTCAGCCGCAAGTTATTCAGAAGAAGCTACAGGTGCTAAATATAGCCTCGCAAAATTAAACCTTAAATCAGGCCATGTAGCTTTAGCTGAACCGGTCGATCTAGCCGCTGATTTTATAGTGAGCGCTAACCAACCTTCGATTGCAGCAAGCGCGAAAATCAAAGGCCAATTTTTAGTCGATCCAAAAACAAAACACTTTGCAGCCAAAGCTTTAGATGTTGCCATTAAGGGTGATTTACTAGGCGGCACCGCGGTTGAAATTTTAGCTACTGGCGACATTGACGCTAAACCAGATGCTAGCGAGTACCTAATTAATCGCCTAAACCTAGCTATTTCAGGTCAATTTAGTGGCGCAAAAAGGATAATAACTTTAAGCGCGCCAGCCTTAATCGCACAAAAAAATGAAGTCACCAGCAAACAAACTAAGGTAAGCTTGATTCAGGAAAAGTCAGGCGATAGCTTTAAAGCCAATATGATATTAGCTGATATCACAGGCACCCCAAAATCATTACAAAGTAGCGGCATTAGCGGTGATATTTCCGCAGTGCAAGGCAAACGCACGATGATTGGTAAATTCTCTTCACCATTTAGCGGCAACCTCGAGGCCTTAATTTTTGATTTACCAAAACTTGCTGGCAGCCTTGATATTAAAGACCCCAGCTTGCCTAACGGTGCTATGCAAGCTAAATTCAATGTGGCCATGCATGCTGACATTAAAAACGAGTTGGTAAATAGCCAATTTAGTTTAAATGTTGATCAAACTAAGTTAGTTGGCGACGTGTCCGTGGCTAGCTTCAAAACGCCTAATATCAAATTTAACTTAAATGCCGATATGCTAGATCTTAACAAGTTATTGGTAAAAAGTAGCGCGCCAGTTAACACCACAACTAAAACCAACGTAAAACCCGCTGATTTGAGCGTACTTAAAACATTGATGTTGGATGGGAAACTCAATGTAGACAGTATGTTGTACGATAAATACCGCGTCTCTGGACTTAGCGTAAATATTAAAGCTGATGGCCAAAAACTAATGTTAAGTGGCATTAATGTTAAATTTGACGATAGTCAAATTAAAGGCAGTGTGGGTATTAGCCAGTTTATGAAACCGCTTTACACCTTTAATTTAGATATTGATCAAGTGGATGTAGATAAGTATGTGGTGGCTACTGACCCTAGCACTAATAAAAAAGACAGCGATAAGGCGGTAGATTTAAGCGCATTAAAAGCGTTAAATGCAGATGGTAGCTTGCGCATAGGTAATCTTAAATATGGAAAAACTAAAGCGTCTAATATCCGCATAGATTTAAAAACAGATGGGCAAAAGCTAAACTTGAAAACACTTTCCGCTAAAGTGAACGATAGCCAAATTAGTGCGAATGTGGATGTTTCACGCTTTAATGATCCAGTTTATACGTTCAACATTAATGTTGATAAATTGGATGCCGATCAATACATCACAAAAAGTGACCGGCCTTCAGTGAAAAATACTGGCGATACGCCAATTGATTTATCTGCACTAAAAAAGTTTAACGCTTCAGGCGAGGCGAAAATCGGCTGGCTTAAATTAGCAAATATTAAAACTGAACATGTGAACATAGGTTTGAAAGCTGAGAATGGTCTTGCAACACTTTCGCCATTTTCAGCAGATTTGTATCAAGGCAATATGAGTGGCATGCTTAAAGTTGATGCGCGTACAACACCAAATATCGTTTTCAAGCAAAGCATGAAATCTGTCGCAATTGGTCCATTAATGATTGATGCGATTAATAATAATATGCTGGATGGCAAAGGTAGCCTGAATGTTGATATCAGCACCTCTGGGAATAGCGTAGGAGCACTAAAAAAATCCTTGAACGGCAACGCATCACTTAATTTGGCAGATGGTGCGCTTAAGGGTGTGGATATTGCGGGTAGTATTCGTGAGCTGAAAAATAAGGTTAATTTTCTTAAAGCAAAAGATAGCCTAGCCGATACCAAGAAAAAAACTGACTTTACCGAGTTAACGGCTAGTTTTGTGATTAAAAATGGTGTCGCTCATAATGAAGATCTAGCCATGAAAGCCCCTATTTTGCGCTTGGCGTCTGGCGATAATCGCGGTGATATTGATATCGCCAATGAAACAATCAACTATTTTGCTAAGCCAACTATTGTTAAATCACTCAAAGGGCAAGGCGGGGCAGATTTAGATGCGCTTTCTGGCATTGGCATTCCGCTCAAAATTACTGGATCTTTTTCTAATCCCAAATTCGGCATGGACTTTGCCTCGCTTGGCACTGCCATTACAAAATCAAACTTGCTTGACAAAGTGGGTGGAGAAAAAGGGGGTGCGGTTAAAGAGCTATTAGGTAACGGCACTAAAGACAATGCCTTGAAAAATTTATTTGATAAGAAAAAGCCGGGGGAATCTTCACTTGACGCCAACTCCGGCACGACAACTACAACAGTGCCAGCGGAAGTACCTAAATCTAACGAAGATCAAATCAAAGATAAGGCAACTAGCAAACTTAAAAAGATGCTTAATTTTTAAGCATATTACGTTAATTTAGGAAATATATTGAATGTCTGAGTTTTCAAGCCGCCTGATTGCTTGGCAAAAAATACATGGGCGGCATGATTTGCCTTGGCAAAATACTACTGATCCTTACGCAATCTGGGTGTCTGAAATCATGCTGCAACAAACGCAAGTAACGGCAGTCATTGGCTATTATGCAAAGTTTATGCAACGGTTTCCATCAATTGTAAGCCTTGCGGAAGCAACCCAAGAAGAAGTGCTACAACACTGGAGCGGCTTAGGTTACTACTCACGGGCGCGCAATCTGCATCATGCCGCGCAGCGCATTATGGATGAGCATCATGGAGAATTTCCACAAGATTTTGAATCAATGCAAGCCCTGCCAGGGATCGGCCGCTCTACTGCGGCCGCGATTGCTTCTTTTGCCTTCCATCAAATACAAACCATCTTAGATGGCAATGTAAAGCGCGTGCTATCTCGACACTTTTTGGTTGAAGGTTGGCCCAGTAAACCCAGCGTTGAGAAGATCTTATGGTCACTGGCAGAAACCTTGTTGCCTCAACAAAATATGGTAGCCTATACGCAAGGTCTGATGGATCTCGGTGCCACACTATGCACCCGATCTAAACCAAAATGTGACACATGCCCACTGCAGGTAAGTTGTGCGGCATATCGTAATCAGCGCGTGCATGAGTTGCCCACACCTAAACCGCGTAAAACTATTCCAGAAAAAAATACCACGATGCTCATATTGCTAGACGGTGATGAGGTGATGCTAGAAAAGCGTCCGCCAACTGGCATTTGGGGTGGCTTATGGAGCTTTCCTGAGGCCGAGAACATCATATCTTCGGATCTTACTCTAGCGCGCTTTGGGATTACTACGCAAGCGGGAACCCCTTTAGCAAAACTGAGTCACGCCTTCACCCATTTTAAATTACATATTGAACCACGCACTTTTCACATCATGCACCGTAAACCAAGTGTTGCTGGAGTTGGACAAATATGGCTAAGTATTGACGATGCGATTGCGGCAGCCATTCCAACACCGGTGCGTAAAATTTTACAGTCCCTCCAGAAAAAGCTAGCCTCAACCTAATTCGATGAAGGTTTTTGCACCCTATTTGTTTTAAATCAATCTTTATATCAAACTAGGCGTATAGGATTAAAGAGTGGGTTGGTAGTGGTAATAACGATGAGCAAGCCTGCTTTTATATTAGGCGAAACTTGATAAATCATATTGCTAGGGGTAGCATGAGTTCAGTAGTTCTTGGACAAGCCTCGCTTAGAACTTTATTTTCAAAGCCTGTCCCGCCTTGTTAGCACTAACAATTTAAGGAGAAAATTTAATGACTATAAGTAATGCTTTTCGTAAAACAGATGCAGTAGCGGTAAGCAAAGAGCAACTGATTGCAGATTTCAAAGTAGTAGTTGCCGATGCTGAAGCGTTGATTAAGGCTACTGCTAATCAGAGCGGCGAGGCAATTGTGGGTTTGCGCAGTAAAGCCGAACAATCACTGGCAGTTGCCAAGGCCAAGATGGCTGATGCGCAAGATATTGTAGTGGAAAAAGGTAAAGCCGCTGCCAAAATAACGGACGAATATGTACATGATAATCCTTGGCGTGCTATAGGTGCAGCGGCAGGCGTCGGTCTAGTTATTGGATTGCTCATTGGACGACGCTAGTTTGAGCGCGGAAAAAGACACAAATAAGGCGGACGCAGGATTGTTGCATTCATTAAAAAGCTTGTCCACGACCTTAATTGCTATTCTTTACAACCGACTCGACCTACTTTCTACCGATATGGAAGAGGCTAGAGAGCGATTGCTCTCTTTGTTGGTGCTAACCTTTGTTTTGATATTTTGCCTATGTTTAGGCATGGTGTTGCTGGCTATGCTTGTGGTAGTAGTGTTTTGGGACACGCATCGACTGTTGGCACTTAGCGCACTCACTGGCTTTTTCTTACTCTCAGGAGCGATTCTGTCTATGGTAGCAATGCGCGCACTGCGCAATATGCCTAGAGTATTTGCAGCCAGTCTGGCTGAGTTGTCTAAAGATCACGAGCTATTAGATCCACTTAAATGAGTACAAAATTATCGCAATTAGCCAAACGCCGGCATAAACTAATCGTACAGGCGGCGACGCAGCGAGAGGCCTTACAGCAATGCATAGACCCTTGGCGCACGCCATTGACGCTAGCCGATCGCGGCTTAAGTGCAATTCGTTATGTCAAAAGTAGTCCCATTCTCATGATGGGTACGATGGCTTTGCTGGGAATATTACGTCCAACCCGCGCTGGCAAATGGCTACATAGAAGCTGGGTGTTGTTGCAAGTTGCCCGTGGCTGGCTTTCTAAAACTTAAATACTGGTAATCACGTGTAAAAAAACGGCATTAAGCCGCTTTTTTATACCAATCGGATTTATCCGAAAATGCTTATATTGATGCTACCTATTTCTGATCCCAAGACTCTTCCCACATACAGTGCTTGATTTTATGACGATTGGCGATCAACTCATCAATACTCGGCTCATCATTTAAAGCGCGTTTAATTGCAAGCTTTGTCGCGTCATAGTTATTTTTATACATATCGGCTTTATCTAGATTTGGATCTTTTGCAGCACCTGGATCAATCCAAACCAAACTAATAATACAAAGATCATTGACTTGGTCTTTAGGAATAATGCCCTCAATGACGCAATCTAAAATAGCATCGGCAGTTGCAGCTTGCACTAAGCCGCCAAATAAAGCGATATTAGCGCTATCTTTTAAAGTCACTTTTGGCGCCATCATACAAGCCGGACGGACCAACTGATTGATATCACGCACAGCAAACATCGCGGTATGGCCTTTACTTTGCGCCATCATATTTGCAAATGCTTGACCTACTGGACCATCAACGCTGCCGATTAAAATCTCTGGCATCGCTGCTGAAACGTCTTTACCTTCTGTATATACTGTTGCTTCGCCAGCTTTGAAAATAATTTTTGACATACCCTATCCTTGAATGTTGATGTATAAAAGCGGTTAAAACCTTGCGGCTAAAATTCTTAAGTAGCTGGATTTTATAGAATCACATTGCATTAAGCAATTTTGGTTTCTAATCGCATATCTACGTGCCATATATTGGCATCTAAATAAGGTGGGCTGCATTTCACAAAACCAAATTTTTCATAAAAATGGACGGCATGCATTTGCGCTGAAAGCATAATGTTACGTTTGTCTTGTTGTTGATTAATGGCAATCGCAGATTTTAGTATTGCTGACCCCACGCCTTTGCCGCGCCATTCTTTAAGGACTGCCATGCGGCCTATACTGCCATCTTCTAGCAAGCGAGCGCAACCAATCGCCTCGCCCATTGAATTGACTGCCAGCAAGTGCTGTGACATCTGATCTAAACCATCCCACTCCAGCAAAATGGGGACATGTTGTTCGACAATAAAGACTCTCTCCCGCACCATTTTTAATGATGAAGCTTGTGATTGCCAGCTGACTTTTTCTATGCTGAACTCAGGTTTCAAGGTTTACCCCCCTTGCGGGCTAAGGCAGTAACAGGCATTATGCGTCTTGGTCTTTTCAAGTTAATGATTAAAGGTTTTATATGCAAAAATATTTAGCAACAGTCGCACGAGTATTACTGGCACAAATTTTCCTATTACAAGTAATTGCCTTGATTGTTGGCTTTATGAGCAATCCTACAGGCTACCAAGAATATCAAGCTGGACTAGGCAGTTTAGGCTTACCAGGTATTTTTGCACCATTGATTATTTTCATGAATTTAGTTGGTGGACTGGCCCTATTGTTAGGATATAAAACTAAGGCTTTTTCCTTAATTATGGCGATCTACATCGTCATCCTTTCATTCATCCTTAGACTGCCTGTTTTGCAATACTTGGCTATTGCCGGTGGCTTGTTACTTTTATACGTCAACCCAATTACCGCTTGTAGCATAGATAACCTTAAGAAATAAGGTAGGTAGAATATAATAAAAGCGGCGATAAGCCGCTTTTATTGCCTATTCCCATTCTAAGATTGGGTATATCGTATTCACATTGCGTCTGTTAGCCACGTCAAATAGTAGCCATTTATTTTTTTCAGATGCCGCTGCCGTCTCCATAGTTTTTTCCATACTGACACCATTTTTAATATTTGCTCGAATATCTGTTAGCAAGGTATCTAAATAAAGGCGCTCATTATTGAGTGCAACAATCCAATCTTTAGTAAACGGGCCATGGCCAGGTACCACCTGACTGACTTGAGAGGATTTCAAACTATCTATGGCAGCAATTAATCCTTTAATATCACTCTCAATTACTGGTGTGCGCTCAATAAACAATAAGTCTCCAGTAAATAAAGTCCGTGTTTTGCTGTCAATCACTGAAATGTCAGTCACCGTATGTGCCGAAACATAGGTGGTGAATTGCAAGCTTCTATCACCTAAGTCTAATTTTGAGCCAGTTGACACCACCAGGCTTGGTTTTACCATATCACTGCCTACAGCGTCTGCTCCCAAATACTTAACATTTAATTTGTTATAGACTTCTTGCCGCAATTGCATGGTGTCACCTAGCTTTGCATGGCCAACAAATACAGGTTTGTCTTGAACAAAAGCCGCATTGCCAAAAATGTGATCGGGATGAACATGGGTGTTAATCACATATAAAATTGGCAATGGCGTTACGGCTTTAATCGCAGCGCGTAATTGCTTGCCTACCTTCAGGCTGCCACCAGTGTCTATTACTGCAACACCACGACTTCCGACCACAAAACTAAGGTTGCAAATATCTCCTTGGTAGCCTGTATCGATATCTAGATGTGCGCCATGGTGCACATAAATACCGTTACCTAGATCCTCAATACCAAAGTCAGCGGACTGCACCTGTGTTGCCGATAGTAAAAAAGATAATGCCAATATTGCAGGCGCAAGTCTTATGCCAAAATTTATTTTTTTCATGGAAATTTTCTTTTCAATAGCTTGCTAACTTCGTTATCTGCAATAATAATACTCATATTCGTATTTAACGTAATAGTGTCACAGTATCACGATTTTTAATTAAGGGATTCGCATTATGGATAGTGCTTCACGTTACACCAAGACCGCTGTTGTTCTTCATTGGCTAATCGCTTTTTGTATCTTTGGCATGTTTGCATTAGGCTGGTATATGGCTGATTTGCCAAAAGAAGCGCCTAAGCAAATGGCTTACGACATATTCAACTGGGGTATTTATACTTGGCAACTCGCCGCAGAAGCCACGCCTAGAACTTTTTATTTCAATCTACATAAGTCACTCGGTGTCACCATCATGGCGCTGATCACTTTACGTATTGTTTGGCGCATTACTCACCGCCCACCACCATTACTTAAAACTTATAAAGAGTGGGAACAAAAGCTCGCTCATGGCACGCATCACTTACTTTATCTACTAATGATTGCCCTACCAGTGAGCGGTATTATCATGGCCACTTACAGCAAGTATGGTATTAAATGGTTTGGCAAACCATTAGTACAAGGCTTAGACAACAACCCGATGCGCGAAATTTTCAAAGAAGCGCACGAAGTGATTGGCATTGTGATTTTAGTTGTGATTGGACTGCATATACTAGGAGCAATAAAGCACAAGATGATTGATAAAGATGACACATTAAAACGCATGTCCATGCACTAAAACTTGCGCTAAGTGGGTTTCTACGCTATTGACCAAAAAGAAATGAAATGATGAAGGGCTGGAGTAAATCCCAGCCCTTTTTCTTTGCGGATGTCTGCTTAGTGATGGCGCCATTAACGAAGCGTTAGTCTGTTAGGGGCCAGAAGCAGACATTCTGGACTTCACCCGCTTTGATAGACATATCATAATGTCGAAATTGAAACGGAGAAAGTTAAATGAGAGGTATCAGTTATAAAGCTAGACTAATTGGCGTAGCGATACACTGAGTTACAAAAATAGAATTTCATGAAATACTATCAACTTATAAAAATGTTTTAATATTCTAGACATTTGTTGGCAAAAAACTTTAATTGTTCTTAATACGTTAATTTCAGATCAAACACCATTCAACCATCACTATGTTGGTTGGCTTCTAAATAATTCAAGGTTACTTTATGTCATCACAACAGAGTCAATTTTCACCCGAGAAAAGTGATGGGTCTTCCGTTAGGAAGCTAGTTATCAAGTGGCTAATACTAGCTTTAATAGGCGTAAGCATTGTCTTGTTCTTTATTTATCGACTACACCCCAATAAAGATATAACTGATCATTCTAAATTTGATCCAAGTAAAAAACCAACTCCAGTACTCATTGCTAACCCAGTAAAGCGTGACGTCAATATTTACCTGACTGCTCTTGGAAACGTTACATCGCAAAATCTTGTGACAGTTAGAACGTTAGTTGATGGTCAACTTTTAAAGCTGGATTTTACTGAAGGGGAAATGGTAAAAGCTGGGAAGCCATTAGCTGAAATAGATCCTAGACCATTTGAGATTCAATTAGCTCAGGGCCTCGGACAATTAACCAAAGACAAAGCCTTGCTTGAAAATGCAGTGATTGATATGAATCGATACAAAACGCTGCTTGCACAGGATTCAGTTTCCAAGCAAGTAGTTGATACACAACAGTCACTGATAGCTCAAGAAGCCGGCGCTGTTGAGGTAGACAAAGCACAAATAGCAACGGCTAAATTGCAGTTAAGTTACTGCCATATCACTGCCCCTATCAGCGGGAAAGTGGGGTTGCGACAAGTAGATCCAGGAAATATTATTCATAGCACAGATGCCGCTGGCATCGTAAGCATCGCCCAGATTGATCCAATTACTGTCTTATTCAACATACCAGAAGATAACTTACCTATATTAGAATCCAGAATTAGATCTAAAAAGGACATCATTGCTGAGGCTTATGATCGCAGTCAAAAAATAAAATTAGCGACTGGGATTTTGGTTGCAACTGACAATCAAGTTGACACTACAACCGGAACTATTAAATTGCGTGCTAAATTTAAAAATATAGATCAAGGTTTATTCCCAAGTCAGTTTGTTAATATAAAACTATTAGTAGACACTCAAAAAAATGCCATTGTCATCCCTATTGCTGCTTTGCAGCATGGGAAAAAAGGAGATTATGTCTATGTGAGTATCCATGGTGATTCAGTTTCACTCCGTCCTGTAACAACTGGAGGGGTGGATGGAGAGTTTATTTCGATTATTCAAGGCCTAGGGCTTGGAGATGCTGTGGTTGTAGATGGGTTAGATAAGTTACGTGATGGGGCTAAAATTAAGGTTGTTTTAGCAGATGACGCCCAAAAAAATTCCCAGCATAATCAAGAGCATAACCCAAGTAAAAATACAGAGAAATGGCAGCATAGAAAGAACATGGAGTAAGCGGTATGAATCCATCCCGCTTGTTTATTCTACGTCCAGTAGCAACAACGCTACTGATGCTTGCAATATTAATTTCTGGATTGCTTGCCTATCGTATATTACCGATATCTGCTTTACCAGAAGTCGATTATCCAATAATAGAGGTTACAACACTCTATCCAGGAGCAAGTCCAGATGTTGTAACATCATCGATTACGGCTCCCCTTGAGCGGCAATTTGGGCAGATGCCAGGACTTAATCAAATGTCTTCCAGTAGCTCTGGAGGCGCTTCTGTTATTACCTTGCAATTTGGCCTAAATAATTCGCTAGACGTGGCTGAACAGCAAGTGCAGGCAGCGATTAATGCCGCTTCAAATTTTTTACCTATAGATTTACCAACCCCTCCAATCTATAGCAAAGTTAATCCAGCAGATACACCTATATTAACCCTGGCACTAAGCTCAAAAAGCTTACCACTTACCACAGTTGAAGATCTTGCTGACACGAGATTAGCACAAAAAATTTCTCAAATCACTGGCGTGGGCCTAGTGAGCATCAGCGGAGGACAACGCCCATCAGTCCGCATTGAAGTGAATCCTAAAGCGCTTGCTGCCTACGGTATTGCACTGGAAGATGTTCATACATCAATCACTAGCGCAAATCTCACACTAGCAAAGGGAAGTTTTGATGGGCCAAGAAGCGCATCCACTATAGATGCTAATGATCAAATCAAATCACCAGAAGAATATCAACAGTTAATAATAGCTTATCGAAACGGCGCTGCCATTCGAATTAGCGATATTGCAAAGGTAGTAGGTGATGCGGAGAATGTGCGTCTTGCCGCTTGGGGAAATCGAGAGCCAGCCGTTATTCTTAATATTCAGCGACAACCTGGAGCCAATGTGATCGAAGTTGTAGATCGGATTAAAGCCATGCTCCCACAATTGCAAGATTCGTTACCCAGTGCACTTGATTTAACTACGTTAACTGATCGTACAACTACTATTCGCGCCTCCGTTAGGGATGTGCAGTTTGAGCTTATGCTATCAGTAGCACTTGTAGTTATGGTGATATTCATATTTCTTAGGAGTGTCCCAGCTACAATCATTCCAAGCGTAGCCGTACCTTTATCATTAGTAGGTACTTTTGGTGTTATGTATTTGGCAAACTTTAGCATCAACAACCTCACACTAATGGCGCTAACAATCGCCACAGGATTTGTTGTAGATGATGCAATTGTGATGATAGAAAACATTTCGCGCTATATTGAACAAGGTGAATCACCCCTTAATGCTGCATTAAAGGGTTCTCGACAAGTTGGATTTACAATCATATCGCTGACTATCTCCTTGATTGCAGTGTTAATTCCCCTATTATTCATGGGGGATGTGGTTGGGCGATTATTCCGTGAGTTCTCAATTACTCTAGCTGTTGCTATTCTTATTTCTGCTTTAGTTTCATTAACTCTGACACCAATGATGTGTACAAAACTACTAAGACACGTCCCTGCCTCTGAACGAAGTTGGTTTTACAATACAGTTGGTCGATGGATTGATGACATGACCAGCTTCTATGGCCGAATGTTAACCCATGTTTTAAATTACCAATGGCTAGTCTTAATTGTTGCAGTAGCCACTTTATTTATAACCATTGCTTTATATGTAATCGTGCCAAAAGGATTTTTCCCAATTCAAGATACTGGAGTCATCCAAGGCGTGACAGAAGCGCCACAGTCAATTTCTTTTTCTGCTATGGCAGAACGACAACAAGCAATAGCAGATGTGATACTAAAAGATCCAGCAGTTGAGAGCTTGTCATCTTTTATTGGCGTTGATGGCATTAATACCACTTTAAACAGTGGGCGCATGCTGATTAATTTAAAACCAAAAGCTAAACGTAGCTTAGATATGAAAGGTGTCATTGAAAGTTTACAGACAAAATTAGCTGAAGTTTCCGGAATTAAACTTTATATGCAACCGGTACAAGACCTTACTATTGAAAACCATGTTAGCAGAAGCCAATATCAATTTATGATGGAAGACGCAGACCAGAGGGTATTGTCTACTGGCGTGGAGAAAATGCTAGAAATATTACGTAAATCTCCCACTCTTCAAGATGTTGCTAGCGACACGCAAGATCATGGATTACAAGTTTATCTAGATATTGATCGAGATGCTGCAAGTCGAATAGGTATTACTACCGCTGCAATTGATAATGCACTTTATGATGCTTTTGGTCAGCGCCTGATTTCAAACATCTTCACTCAATCAAATCAGTACCGCGTTGTTCTAGAAGTGGCTCCAGAGTTTCGCACAGGACTAGAAGCTCTAAACGGAATTTATGTAACAGCACTAAATAGTAATGGAAGCAGCGCCGGACAAGTCCCAATAACAAGCGTTGCTAAAATAAGCCAGCGATCAAGTCCACTTACAGTCAATCATCTTGGGCAATTTCCAGCATCTAATATTTCATTCAATCTAGGAAATGGGGCCTCACTTAGCGAAGCAATCAGAGTTATTGATGAGGCTCAATTAAAATTAGCGCTTCCTGCTAGTACAAGTGTTGCATTGCAGGGTGCAGCTGCTGCCTTTAAAGGCTCACTCACAAATGAACTACTTTTAATTATTGCTGCAATAGTGACTATGTACATAGTATTAGGGGTGCTTTACGAGAGTTACATACATCCAATCACAATACTGTCCACTTTACCTTCTGCAGGCCTAGGAGCACTACTAGCACTCATGTTATCTGGAAGTGATTTGGGAATAGTTGCTATTATCGGCATCATTTTATTAATTGGTATCGTTAAAAAGAACGCCATCATGATGATTGATTTCGCGCTTGAAGCTCAGCGTGAGCAAGGAATGTCGGCACGTGAAGCAATTCATCAGGCATGTATGTTGCGTTTGCGACCGATTCTAATGACTACTTTCGCATCCTTGCTCGGTGCATTGCCGCTGATGATGGGAACTGGGGTTGGGTCAGAATTACGTCACCCTCTTGGATTAACCATGGTAGGTGGCTTGATCGTCAGTCAAGTTCTAACTTTATTTACCACGCCGGCTATTTATCTCACATTCGATAGAATGGCAACAAGGATGGGTATGGGCGTTAAATCTTCATTAAATGTACCCAGTGCTGATGTAAGTTCAACATGACTATATCGTCTATATTTGTTAATAGGCCGGTTGCAACGAGCTTATTGACACTTGCAATTACGCTAGTCGGAATTGTAGCGTTCAATTTATTACCGGTATCAGCCTTACCGCAAGTTGATTTCCCGGTTATTGCAGTGGAAGCCAGCCTACCTGGCGCAAGTCCTGAAACAATGGCAATCGGAGTAGCTACACCACTAGAACGGTCACTTGGCAGAATTGCTGGCGTGAATGAGATGACTTCCTCAAGTTCATTGGGTAGTACTAGAATCACATTACAATTCGACTTGGATAGGAACATTAATGGTGCTGCACGAGACGTCCAAGCAGCAATTAACGCATCTCTTTCGTTACTCCCAACAGGCATACCAACAAAGCCTATTTATCATAAAGTAAATCCAGCCGACGCTCCCATCATGATACTTGCACTTACTTCCGACAGTATGTCGCAAGCCCAAGTTTACGATGCAGCATCTACACTCATGTCACAAAAGTTATCGCAAATAAAAGGTGTCGGCCAAGTTAGCGTAGGTGGTGGATCACTTCCGGCGGTTCGAGTTGAGTTAAATCCGACTGCACTTAATAAATATGCAATTCCACTATCTACGGTTGCGAGTGCAATTTCTTCAACAAACGGAAATCGGCCTAAAGGTATTATTGAAACGAATGATCGGCAGTGGCAAGTTTCGGCAAATGATCAGGTTCATCTGGCCAAAGACTATTTACCCATCATTATTTCTTATCATAACGGTGCCGCTGTTAAGCTTTCGGATGTAGCTGAAGTCGAAGATTCAGTTCAGGATTTGCGCAACTTAGGTTTAGCTAATGGAAAACAAGCCGTATTAATACAAATTCGACGTCAACCAGGCGCCAATATCATAGAGACTGTTGATCGCATTCGCGCCAAACTACCAGAGCTAAGGGCATCTGTACCGAGTGCTATTGATACTGTTGTAGCAAATGATCGCACGCCCACTATCCGCGCCTCTGTTCTTGATGTAGAACTTACGCTAGCTTCTTCTATTGCTTTGGTCATCATGGTGGTATTTCTGTTTTTGCGTAATGCTAGGTCAACATTCATTCCCAGTATAACGGTACCAGTTTCCTTACTTGGAACATTTGGTGTGATGTATTTGTGCGGTTATAGCCTTGATAACTTATCATTAATGGCGTTCACTGTAGCGACAGGCTTTGTAGTTGACGATGCAATCGTTGTTCTTGAAAATGTTTCTCGTCATATAGAAAATGGAGAAACTCCACTTCAGGCTACGCTGAAGGGTACCAGTGAAGTTACGTTTACAGTAATTTCAATGAGCTTATCCCTTATCGCTGTTTTCCTGCCGTTATTGTTAATGGGTGGAATGGTAGGTCGACTGTTAAGCGAATTCGCCGTAACCCTATCTGCTGCTGTCATTATCTCACTTATTGTTTCTCTAACTCTCACGCCAATGATGTGTGCTTGCTTACTTAAACCTCAATTATCAATTAAAAAATCTGGCTACTTTTCATCATTCAGTGAACGTATGTTTAATAAACTACTGCAAGGATATAAGGGTAGTTTAGACATAGTGCTGCGGCACAGCATGATTACTTTGATAGTGCTATTTGCCACTATATGTTTCAACGTTTACCTTTATACGATTGTCCCCAAAGGATTTTTTCCGCAACAGGATACTGGTCGTATTTCAGGCGGGATACAAGCCGATCAAAATATTTCTTTTCAAGCAATGAAACAAAAGTTGGCCGATTTTATTGCTATAGCGAAAGCTGATCCAGCGGTAGAGAACGTTGTAGGCTTTATTGGCGGAGGTCAAAGAAATACTGGCTTTATATTTTTATCACTCAAACCTCGATCTGAGCGAAAAGTTTCCGCGGACCAAGTAATCAATCGACTGCGACCAAAATTAAGCCGTGAACCAGGCGCTAGCCTCTTCTTACAGGCGGATCAAGATATTCGTATGGGTGGTCGAGCTGGAAATGCACAATATCAATATACACTTCAGTCAGATGAGCTGACGGACTTGCAGTTGTGGGAACCGAAAATTCGACAGGCGTTAAAAAACTTGCCGATACTTACTGATGTAAATAGCGATAAACAAGATAAAGGTACGCAAACAAAAATAACAATAGACCGAGACAGTGCAGCAAAATTAGGAGTAACAGTCAAAATGATTGATAACGTCCTGAATGGCTCCTTCGGCCAGAGACAAGTTTCTACGATTTATGCACCACTAAATCAATACTATGTAATTATGGAAGTCGCTCCTAAATACTGGCAAAATCCAGAATCATTGCGTGATATTTATATAATTACCGCAAGCGGTGCTCAAATTCCACTTTCAGCATTTAGTCACTTCGAGCCTAGTTTTGGACCACTTGGAGTTAATCATCAAGGCCAGTTTGCCGCCTCCACCATTTCATTTAACCTTAAAGAAGGCGTATCTCTGTCCCAAGCCACCTTAGATATTCAACATACATTCTCTAGCATTGGTGTTCCTAGCTCGATTCGTGGTGGCTTTCAGGGAACTGCCAAAGTATTTCAAGCATCGCTTAAAAATCAGCCTTGGCTTATTCTGTCGGCGCTAATAGTTGTTTACATCGTACTTGGTATACTTTACGAAAGTTACATCCATCCACTGACAATTATATCGACATTACCATCGGCTGGTGTTGGTGCCCTACTAGCTTTACTAGCGTTTGATATGGAGCTTAATATCATGGCCATGATTGGCGTGATATTGCTTATTGGAATCGTTAAGAAAAATGCCATTATGATTATTGATTTTGCAATTCAAGCAGAACGTACACGCGGCATCAGTTCGCATGATGCTATATATGAGGCCTGCCAGTTGCGTTTCCGTCCAATCATGATGACAACCATGGCTGCGTTACTCGGAGCCTTACCTTTAGCTTTAGGGCTTGGTGAGGGGTCAGAGCTACGACAACCATTAGGCATTTCTATCGTAGGCGGTCTCATAGTAAGTCAAGTCTTGACGCTATATACAACGCCTGTGGTTTATCTTTATCTTGATAAGCTAACTATATGGTGGAGACAACGACATTTAGTCAATACTCCCCATGCTAATTTAACAGTGTAATTAACTCGGAAATTGAATATGTTTATATTTACTCGATTGATACGAATCACTCTTATGATTGGTCTTCTTTCAGCTTGCACGCTGGGAGAGAATTACGTTAGACCAAAATTAAATACCCCTTTGTCATTCAAGGAACAGCAGGATTGGACGGGGGCTGACCCAAAAGATGAACTGCCACGCTCTAATTGGTGGGAGATATTTAAAGATACAGAGCTTAATGGGTTGGTTTCACAAATAGAAGTTTCGAATCAAAATATCATTGCCGTTGAAGCTCAATATCGTCAAGCACGCGCAGTAACTAATGAAGCAGAAGCGGCCTATTATCCAACCGTGACTGCTGGTGTAACAACTACTCGAAGTTTGCCGGCAAGCAATACTTCCAACACTCTTAATTACACACCAAATTACAATACTGCTTATCGCGCATCAGTGAGTGCAAGTTGGGTGCCAGACATTTGGGGTAGTATAAAACGCAGTGTTGAGGCAGGCAACAACGGAATACTTGCTAGCGCTGGAGATATTGGTGCAGCAAAATTAAGTGCACAAGCACAGTTGGCTCAAGATTACTTTTCACTTCGCTTCGCAGATGCCAGAGAGGAATTACTAAATCGCACTGTGCTTGCTTATGAAAAGACATTACAAATCACTAAAAATCAATACTCAGAGGGAATAGCCCAACGTAGTGATATTTTGCTAGCTGAGTCGAAACTCAAATCAACAAAAGCGCTAGCCGTAGATGTTGGTGTTCAGCGCGCACAATATGAACATGCGATTGCAATATTAATTGGGAAAGCGCCGTCAGAGTTTTCCATCAAACCATTATCAGAAAAATCCGTTTTAACAGTACCAAAAATTCCATTAGGAATACCCTCACAACTATTAGAGCGACGCCCAGATATAGCTGCTGCAGAGCGTAGAGTTGCTCAAGCAAATGCCAATATAGGGGTAGCTGAAGCTGCATTTTATCCAAGCCTGAGCCTATCTAGTACATTAGGCTCACAAAGCACAAACTTATCTAAGTGGCTTACTTATCCGTCTCGTTTCTGGTCTTTGGGGCCAGTAGCACTGACACAACCTATATTTAATGGTGGCTTACTAAAAGCACAGAAAGCTCAAGCAATAGGCGTTTATGATGAAAAAGTGGCCGTTTATCGACAAACCATTTTGACAGCCTTCCAAGAAGTAGAAGATAACTTAGCTGCTCTAAGAATATTAGAACAAGAAAACCAATTAGATAATGAAGCTACGGCTGCTGCAGAAAAATCACTAGAAATCACAACGAATCAATATAAAGTTGGAACAGTGAATTATTTAAGCGTGGTAGTGGCACAAGCCAACGCACTAAGCAATGAAATCACTGCGCTGAGTATTCAAAATAGCAGACTGACGGCGGCTGTAGTATTAATAACAAGTCTTGGTGGGGGTTGGGATTATACTGAACAAAATTATACAAACACAAAAAATTGAATAGATACGGATCCCTAAAGCGGAAGCCCATATAAGGGGCTTCCGACCCAAGGCAAACATTCATACTTAAACATTAAGCATAACGCTATGAGTTTAGTTTTGTGTTTGATGTCATAACAAAATATTAGCGGTCATGATTATCGCGATTGACGGCCCCCGTGTCTGCTGAAAGACTCAGCAAAAATTTCATCCAGAAATTCCGTTAATCTTTCCGAATCTTCAACAAGATATATTGATCTAACAGGTCTTGGAACAGCAATTATTTTGGGGTCAGGTTTCATCATAAAATATAATCTCCATACTGGATATTACATCTTCTCAAGGATTTACAAAATAAAAAACCCCAGCTATTTCTAGCTGAGGTTATCTATTTTGGTGGCCCCTCTGTGAGTCGAACACAGCACCAACGGATTCTGGTTTGTGTGGCTTTCACCACTCCCTGGACTTTGTCTTCACCATGGCCGAAGCTTTAGGTGGGTGCCGTCAAGTCTCTACACGTTCCTAATATTTCTATTAGGCTTCGCTCGGCATTGCCTTGTGCAT